>JBDKJK010000536.1:0-2999 GCA_039796675.1 Chloroflexota bacterium | reverse complement strand
CAAGTCAATGATCCGCACCTGCCAGGCTTTATCAAAATGGGTTACGTCGAATCCTTTCGGCGCATTGAGATGTGGCGTGGAACGCCGCCCGATTCTCTGGTTTTTCGAAAATAAAAATGGGCTTCCAGTTTGGAGCCCATTTTTATTACCAATCTCCGGCATAGCGGATCTTATGCGGTTTGCTGATACGTTCGATGTGCCAGCGTCGCAATTCCACCAATTGACGAATGTGCAGGTTGTCATGCGCCACCCACGAAGCGAACATATCACCGGCACGCATCGCGCCCCATTTAGACTTGTACGTAATATTCCAATCTACATTCTTCAAGGATTTGAGCCACTCCAACGACTTCGTCCGCTCGCGGAAGAACTTCGCCTTCATCTTCCCAAAATCCTGCTCATTGTATTTTCGTAATTTTACCCACGCCTGCGGAGCGATAGAATGCCACGGTTCATGCTGACGATATAAAATGAAATCCAAATGCTCACGGAAATCTTCGAGTTCTTCATCATACAGGTGACATGTAACTTCGAGGATCGACCATGTTCCTTTGGATGGCTTCACTCGCGCCTCTTCCGCACCGACACCTGCCAGCAAAACTTTGAGCGTTTCTGTGCTGTGAGTGAGTTCCTGGTAGAGGGCTTTATATTCCATATTACTCGAAGCTTCCCACGATCCTCAAAATATCAAACCCTTCTGCAAAGGGCTTTTCTGCCAACGCCCCGTGACGAACCATAATGGAGCGAGTCAACTCGGCGTTGAAGTAATATCGGTCTTGATATGTATCGTATTGGGATAAGGCTTCTATCTTTTTATTGACATCTTCTTCGGTGACTTCAACAAGAAAATTAGGGAAGAATCCGTAAGAAGAGCGGACCACGTCAAAACCGAGTACGGTAATTCCGCGGAACGCTCGCAAAGCCTCGTCCGTCATGGTATTGTGATCTTGGTGTACATCCTGTTTGGAGTGGGTAAAGATCAAGTCGGGCTTGAACTCTTTGCGCAGCTTGAGAAAATATTCGAGAATCTCCTGCCGCGAATCGGGGAAAATGCGCGTTGTAAATGGACCCAATACTACGCTGCTTTCAGGGACCCCCAACACTTTCATGGCATTGAGATGCTCATTTTTAACTTTTAATAAGTCGGGGTTTTTCTGATTGTCTGACAGCGTGACGCATAATACAGCTGCATCCGTATTTTTTACAATATGATGCAGAAATGCGCCGCATCCCAGTTCGATATCATCTGGGTGCGCGCCAAGAAAGAGGACTCGTTTGCCGAAGAAGTTCATGGGATTGGACGGTGGACGATAGACCACGGACGCTTTTTCATCGTCCAAGGTCTATCGTCTATGGTCTAGTTATTTTGTTGCCAAAATACCGCCAACGACCTTGGTCATCACCAATTTGCCGTCGCGTTCGAGCCAACGTGTAGCCACAGCTTCGATCTTGCCGATCAAGGCTTCGTATTCTTCTGGTCCATTAAACATTGAAGTCCACAATCTGCGGTCTTCGCCTAATGAAGCGCGGACGTAGTCAATGAACGGTTTGACTTCGGGGAAGGTGAGGTGATTCTCGAACTTGTGCAGTTCGGTCTTGGCGAAGATGCCATCAATGGTGTTGAAGATGTCGCCTTTGAAGCGGGAGGAGCCGGGCATGGGCGGAATGGTCGCGTTGGTGGCTTCTTTAATGATGTCGTAGAACATCTGCTTGTTTTCAGGGAGCGGACCGGAGACGAAGAGCCGTCCGCCGGGCTTGAGGACACGGTGTGCCTCACCAAATGTAAATTTCAGGTCTGAGGCGTAGTAGATCGCGAAAGCACTGGTGCACAGGTCGAAGGTGTTATCTTCGAACTTGAACTTCTCGTTGAAATCCAAAAAATGAAAGTCAATTTTCGAGCCGCGTTCTTTATTCTTGGCACGGGCTTTGTCGAGCAATTCGTTTGAAAAGTCGCCGCCGGTGATTTTGGCTTGACCCTTGGTGTAATCGTCGAACAGGAAGCTGAGCTTTCCAGCGCCGCAGCCTACATCGAGGATGCTCATACCTGCCTGTGGTTTAAGAAGATCATTGGTCCACACGTCAATGTTGGCTGAGCCGTATTTTTCGTGAATGTCAATTCGCATCAATAAGTCTTTGCTGGGTTCCTGATAGTCAATTTTCATTTGTCTCTCCTTGTAAATATTAACAGTATTATACCAAACATAAAAACAAAATTCACCGACTGAATTTTGAAAAGAAAGCCATGATAAAATTTGCGCATTGGAGCAATCATGGCAAACAAGATTCAAGCCGTAAAAGGCACAAGAGAATTTTACCCAGAGCAAATGGCGCTGCGAAACTTTATCTACGATAAGGTTCGTTCGGCTGCGCAGGCTTTTGGTTACCAGGAATGGGACGCACCATTTATCGAGACCATTGATCTGTATGCGGCGAAATCGGGGGAGGAGTTGGTCAAGAAGCAATCATTCACCTTTGAAGATCGCGGCGGCGACTTTGTGACATTGCGCCCCGAACTCACGCCGTCGTTGGCGCGGATGATCGCAGCAAAACAAGGTGAGTTAACCTTCCCTGTGCGCTGGTGGTCGTTTGGTCCGTTTTGGCGTTACGAACAGCCGCAAAAGGGACGTACCCGCGAGTTCTTTCAATGGAACGTGGATATGCTGGGAGTCAACTCGCCAGAAGCGGATGCAGAGCTGATCGCCATTGGGGCGACATTCCTGCGCTCGGTCGGACTCAGCCCAGAGCGGGCTCTGATCTATGTGAATAATCGTCGCCTGATGGATTCTGAATTCGACGCCTTGGGCATTCCTGCTGAAAAACGCCTTGACGTTTCGAATTTAGTAGATCGCCGCACTAAGATGGAACCCGCCAAATGGGACTCTTATGCATTAGAACTTGGATTGAATCAAACCCAACTTGATGGCTTGAAATCCATTCTTGGTAATTTTGACCTGTGGAAAAAGAGTGACGAATTGACCCGCCTCTTTGCCGCGCTCGAA
>JBDKJK010000535.1:0-3130 GCA_039796675.1 Chloroflexota bacterium | reverse complement strand
GATTGAGACTCAAGCATACGGCACTCTTCAGACTGGCATCTTTTCAGTTGTTTCAACCAATTTGACAGCTCCGCGATCAACGACGGCTCGGCAACAGCAGCAAGATTCTCAAGTTGATATGGGTCTTGGACAAGGTCATACAACTCCACAAAGCCGTCGGGTTGTTCCACATACGTGTATTGCAGTGTGCGCACTCCTGCCGAATAAGACGGCATCTCGCCTGCCCAAAGAGGATCCAAGAGATTCAACATCCCTGGAATAAATACCTCTTCTTCGCCATTGAAAGAATACTGTTGCAATAAAAAGCCAGTCCGCCAAGCCGATGGGACATCACCAGTAACCAATGTGGAAGCAAACGAACGCCCATCAACAAAAGCAGGCGGAGTCACCCCTCCCCACTCGGCAAGCGTAGGTGCGATATCGATCACACCCGCAAGAAATGGATCGATACTTGTTCCAGCGGGCAAACCGGGTCCGCGGACAATGAATGGGACAACGATATCCTCTTCGAACAAAGAACTCTTCCCTCGAAGAAGACGATGTTGCCCAAGCGTGAAACCCTGATCGGAGGTAAAGATCACGTACGTGTTCTCCAACTCTCCCGAGGCTTCAAGAGTTACAAAGAGGTCTGCGATCATTTCGTCAACCGCCAACATGGAAAGAACACGGCGGCGATAGTACTCATCGATCTTTGCTTCATCTTCAACGGTCAATAATGGATTGCTTTGCAGCAAGGGAGATTTATCATTTATATCCGCTTCATTAAATGATGGCGTCCGCGGCGATTGAATCGATTGCAATAGGTCTGCATGGCGGCGAGCAAATGCCGCCGGTTCATGCGGAGCAAAAGGTGTGATGTAAAGAAAGAAGGGAATATCATCTTTTGCGGCACGTTCAATAAAATCTATGCTTTTACGGTTCATCACATCCGTAAAAAAGTTCTCTTCATCGGGTCCGTATGGAACAAGGACTCCATTTTCGTTGAGGTAATAATCATAACCATCATAGGCATTCTTGCGCCCTGGGCTGTACCATTCCGTCCAACCGGGTGGAATATAGGTGCGGTCATCGGCGTTGGGGTAGGCATTGAGATACTTGCCGATCAAAGCCGTACGATACCCAGCCGCTTGCAGCCAGACGGCAAGAGTGGAGTCTTCTGTGCCCAATTCATAGAATTTCGGAAAGCCGCCATTGGGTGCAGAATTGTTATATACCTGATGGTTATGGGTGTACTGTCCGCGTAAGAGGTTGACGCGCGACGGGCAGCACATGGGAGTAGTGACAAGAAAATCTTCTACGGTAACGCCCTGATCTGTAATGTACTTCTTTAGGTTGGGCATGTATTCGATCGTACCCAGCCGCTCATCAAGATCATCAGCAAGAATCAGAATAATATTCGGGCGTTTTTCAACATCCAATACAACAACTTCATTCTTGGATCCGAAAGATGTGCAACCAGATAACAAAGCCAGGAAAAACAAAGAAATGAAAATACGAAGTTGAAGCGGGAGTTTCATTAGGGTTAGGGATTCAAAAGATAGATCACGTACCCATCGCCTTTGGCAAAAATGGGATAGGTATTAAGTGTTTCGCGCAGAAAGGTCTGGCGCTCGAAATCGTCGAGATCGGTAATGAGGAACAGATCTTTTTTCGAAGATAGTTCACGAAAAGTTTCTTCGAGGTTTTGCTTGCCACCGCGCTCGTTGGAGTAGCGCAGGTCACCGGAGGTGGGCCAGGAGCTGATGTTCTGCCAGCCCCAATAAGCGAGGCGGGCTCCGTAATCTTGCGTCAGCCCGGCTAGATTATACCCGTCTGTGATGGTGCGAATCTCTGCCCACATTTCGGCTTGCGGACGATAGTCTGTGGCGTTGAGGGTGTTGCGGACGTTCCATGTGGAAGCGATAATGCCAAGGAGAAGAAAGAGGAAAGAGGAAAGACGCAAAAATTTTGTTGACGTGAGTTGTGTCAGTTTGGCAAAAAGAAACTCTGCAAGCGGAGCAATGGACAATGCCACGATGGGAATCAAGGGCAGGGAGTAGTAGTCGTGGGTGTGAATGTGAAAGTTAAAGTAAAAGCCAAAAAGGGCGTACCCGGTCCAAAGTCCGAGAAGGAGGCGTTGTTTTTTATCCTCAAAGAAAAAGAGACCGAGCAGGGCAAGCATCAGAGTAAATCCGCCGATGACGAGATTCAACATGTTGAGCCAGCCCATGTAATAAGATGGGCTGAGAAAAAGACTGGGGATAAAGCGCCCGCCAAATTGTTGACCGAGAAAATCTTGCACGAAGATGCCGTAGATGAGATAGCCCGCGCCGGGGAGGATGCCCAGCAATGCCATGATGTAAAGCTGCGGATCCTTCAACGCCTCTCTCATGGACCTGTGGCTGAGTACCGCGCCCAAGCCTCCGCCAATGACGAAGAAGGCTGCCGGGAATTTGATGAAGATGGCAAACCCGCCAAAAAGACCAGCAAGAATGGCAAATAGCCAGGAGCTTTTTGAACCGCTAAGAGCGCGAAGGTCGCTAAAGTTTTTATGGGTTTCCTTCGCGTCCTTAGCGTGCTTTGCGGTTACTGCACTTGACCATTCCCAGACCGCCCATAAAAACATGATGATGAGCATCGTCATGAGCGGATCAGGTTGGAAGCTGCGGCTGGCGATGATGGCATAAGGCAATAAAAGATACACAGCGGTTGCAGCAATGGCGCCGTCTTCGGAAGTGAGGCGACGCGCAAGCAGATAAAGGAAGATGCCGCCGATGACCCAAAACGCAGATGAGTACACACGCGCTACCCAAATTTGCTCGCCCGTGAATTGATACGTCCTTGCGACGATGCGCTCGAAGAATTCCGGCTCAACAGAGGCACGTAGATTCCATTGTTGAATCGCGAAGGCGCGTTCTTCGGGCGAGACATCGGTGCGCGTTTCGTAATACATGCCACGTGCTTTGAGCAAAGACAATAACTGGCGCGTGGAATGAAATTCCAAAGGCAGGTCGGTGAGATCATACAAGCGGATGGCGATGCCAAGAGTGAAGATGACGATGAGGGCAAACGTCCGCACGGGTTTGGTGGAGAAGAATCCGTTCATGAGGATGGAATATTGTAACGTAGATTCATGAGGGGAAAATTGGAG
>JBDKJK010000534.1:0-5538 GCA_039796675.1 Chloroflexota bacterium | reverse complement strand
CATCGCCGGTGGGCACATGCCCCATGTTTGAGAACTCAAAGTAGTAGCTATTGGCCAGGGTGTCTGAAACCTGCCTGCCCATGAAGGGAGGCGTAGCTGGGTCGAACGAACCTTCGATCACCAGGCTGGGAATGTCGCTCACGACCGCATCTTTCTCACCGAAATTGGGTCCGGCGCTTCCCCAGGTTTTACACGCTGAATACATATCCCCGAAATCGTTGTAAAACGGACGGAACACGAATTGCTCGATGCCTAATTGCTCTGAGATCAATGCCAACTCTTCCGGCGTGGAATCCAATACATGTTCGCGGCACATTGTAGAAATATACAGCCCAGGGCTGATACCGTCGAATTCATACGGCAGGGAATACTGTGCAGCGATCAACGTCGAATAATCACCATCTTTAACGCGGTAAATGGTCTGAGGGGCGGTGATGATGAATTCAGGGGAACGCAAGGAACCCAAGATTACTGAAAGCAGGTATACACCATCCACAGTCTCGGTGACCGTCCCCATGGGATAGTCTGAAGTGGATAAGGTGACCGGGTTGGCTTCTAACTCTTTCACTACATCCCAGAACACGGTCGCAAGGTCTGGGTAGGCACGTGCGCAATTCGGGTCGACGGCGCACGAGACGAACATTTGCGAAACAGCTGAATTCACCGAACGTGGATGGTCTTCGACCAAATTGGTTTCAACCGGCACGACTGAATCTAGGATTGCCGAACGGACGACTTCAGGATGATTGCGCATGGTGACGAGCGCCAGCCGGGTTCCGTACGAAACGCCATAGAGATTCACTTTTTCGTAGCCGAGCAGTCGAACAATATCGCGCACATCGGCGGCGCTTTCAACGGTGGAGTAGGCGGTTAGATCAATACCTTGGGTTTGTAAAAGCCCGCCGCAGGAGAAGAAAGCATTTTGGTACACCAACTCTCTGGTTTCGAGTGCTACATTTCCATAAATATCTTGGCGGTGAACCTTATCGAGTTCATCACAATTCATCAATGGCTCAGAGTAACCCGTGCCGCGCTGATCAAAGGTAATGTAATCGCGATTGCCAAGGAAAGGCTCCACAAACACGGAATACCCATTTGCGGCGAGTTGAATAGCCTCACCGCCGGGTCCGCCTTGAAGGAAGAGAACTGGGTCGGGTGCAGGGCTCTGGCTGGTGCTGTGAAATTTTGCCACTGCCAGCCGCAACACACGCCCCGAATTGCTGGAGCGGTTTTCAGGGACGGTGACAAATCCGCATGTCACTCGCACACCGCGCGGCGCTTCGAACGGGCAGGGAGTTTCTTCAAAACGCGGCTCGTAAGCAAGGGTTGGCAAGGCTGTTGGCAAAGATGTGGGTGGCAGCAATGTGCTGGTGGCATCTGGGGTTATTTCTATTTGCATCGTTGCGGTGGAGATGTTGGCAGGCAGCGGAGCCGCAGTACTACGATTTGAGAGCATACTGAAAGCGATCGCCACACTTGCGATGAGGAGGCATATCCCAAGAATGACACTAACTATGATGATGGTATTGTTTTGTTTGCGTTTTTGTGGAGGTTGTTTTTTTGTATTTTGTTGAGTTGCAGGCGGCGATGTCTCTTCTTGAAATTCTTCAAAGTCGGTTTCGTTCTCAGGCAGGAAGGCAGGGACATGCTGTTGGTGTATTGGCGGTTTCGGCGTTTGAACGGTTTGGATGGGCACCACAGGCCTGGGCGTGGAAAGAACCGCAAGGTGCTTTTGTGCATCCGCATTGTTGGGGTTGATCTCCAGTACCCGTTGAAAGCAGTACTCGCGTTGGTCTGCCGCATCCATGCACATGCCTAATAAGAACCAGCCACGCTCAGAACGCGGATATTGCTGGACGAGTTGGGCAAGGATGGCTGATGCGCGCGGTTTATCACCGACTTTGAAAGCGGTATAGCCTGTTTGAAAGAGGTCTTGTTCGTTCACCGTACACCTAAAAAAATAATGGAGCCCTACGGCTCCATTATACCTTTACACGTGCGGTGTGACTTTGGCTTGGATCTTGTCTTTGGGCAGGTACCCGGTGATGCGTTCTTTGATCTCGCCGCTTTTGAAAAGCATGAGGGTGGGAATGCCCATGACGCCGTATTGCATCATGATGTTGGGATTCAGATCCGCATCGAGTTTGACGACCTTGACCTTGCCGCCCCATTCACCGGCGAGTTGTTCGACGATGGGCGCGATCATTTTGCACGGCTGACACCAATCTGCCGTAAAATCGACCAACACGGGGGTTTCTGCGCTGATGACTTCATCTTGAAAGTCTTGTTCGGTTACATATTTAACTGAGCTCATGGTTGCCTCCAAAAAGTTGGACGAGACGTTGCCTTCTTTAATTACTCGCGTTGACGCCTGTTTCCTGCCGTGATAGAATGCAATCCGCTTTAAGAATGGGCGCGTAGCTCAATGGTAGAGCAGCGGCCTTTTAAGCCGTTTGTTGAGGTTTCGAGCACCTCCGCGCTCACAAAAATCCCCTGCCTTGTGTAGGGGATTTTTTGTTTCGCTCCCCATCGAGGGATTGCATTCGAGCACCTCCGCGCTCACAAAAATCCCTTACCTTGGTAAGGGATTTTTGTTTCGATTTCAAGTAAACTCAAAAGGGAGGAGCCTGCCATGAAACTTGAGATCATCACCCGTGCGCCAAAAAATCAATTACACAAAACGCCCCTGCTCTTCGTCCACGGCATGTGGCATGGAGCCTGGTGCTGGGACGAGTTCTTCCTGCCCTTCTTCGCAGATGCCGGATATCACGTCACCGCCCTCAGCCTGCGCGGACATGCAAACAGCGAAGGGAAAATTACCGGAAGCAGCATCATGGATTATGTGCAGGATGTGGAAGAAATTTCAAAAACGCTTCCGACTCCGCCAGTGCTGATTGGTCACTCCATGGGCGGATTCATCGTCCAAAAATTTCTCGAACGAAATTCTGTACCTGTGGGTGTTCTGCTTGCGCCTGCACCGCCGTATGGAGTTTGGAATGGCACCTGGCAGGTCTTCAAGCATAGTCCGCTCACGTTGTTGAAGATCCTAACTCGCTTCCGTTTACAGCCTGTGGTCGAAACGCCTGAGTCCACCCGTTGGGCATTCTTCTCTGAAGACATGCCGCGCGAACAACTGCTCAAGTATCACGCCAAAATGAACGACGAGTCCTTTCGCATGTATCTGGACTTGCTCGGGTTGAATCTTGTCAGTACGAAGAAAATAAAAACACCCTTGCTTGTGCTTGGCGCAAGAGACGATACGGTTATTTCAAATGGCGATATAGAAAAAACCGCCAAGGCATACAACAGCACCGCCGAGTTCTTTCCGCACATGGCGCATGACATGATGCTCGAAAAAGGCTGGCAGGCAGTCGCAGAGCGGATTATGAAATGGTTTGAAGAGAAGAGTCTTCCATAGGAACGTCATGAACAAATCACTAAAGCAGGTTTTACTTTCTTATTCTGTTTTGTTCGGCGTGATCTATGCCCCGCTCGTCTTGTGGCTGAGCGTCCGCAGCCGTTCCGCATCTATCCTGGCGCCCATCCAATTCTTTACCTCCGACACCTTTTATTACCTTTCCATCGCGAGGCATTCCATCACAAGCTCCTTTTACACCTCAGATGGACTCTACCCCACGAACGGATTTCACCCGCTGTGGGGATTCCTGCTCACCAAACTATTCTCTCTGCCTGCCTTCGCCTCGCAACTGGACCCGCAAATTTTCCTAACCTTTGGCTTGAGCCTCGCCCTGACAGCCCTCGGCATGATGTTCTTCGGACTGGTGGTTTACCATCTCACCGAAAATGCTTCCGTCTCCTTGCTGGCTTCGGTGCCGGGATTTTATTACCTGATCTTTTCTCCACTCATCCCAAACTACAACAGCACCTGGGCATATATCAATGGCATGGAATCGCCGCTGAGCATTTTCTGGTTTGGTCTGCTCCTGTATCTGATCGTGAACAAAAACCTGCTTTCAGACCAACGATGGTGGGTGACAGCGGTTGTTTCCATTCTCATGACCCTAGTCATTTTCTCGCGACTCGACGACGTATTTTTACTCCTGCCGTTTTGGGCTCTGCTCTTTCTTTTTTCCAACTCAAGAAAACAGGCTTTCGGACGGCTGGCAATTGCCGTAGGAATACCGTTCGTTGCGTTGCTGGCTTACATGCTATTTAACTATTCATACACAGGCAGCGCCATGCCCGTTAGCGGACTGATCAAGAACGGGAATTGGCTGCCGGTGAATCTGATCTTTTTCTTCACCTCATTCTTCCCCATTCAACTGGTGCAGTACAACCCGATCTGGCCCGAAGCTTCGATGCGTTCTCTGCAAACGGTCATTCCGGCACTGGCGGCTGTAATATGGATCTTCATCTGGAGCAAAAACCAAAATTGGAAATCCGTCTCTAGGAATCACCCCACAGTTATTTCTGCGCTGGCTGTGTACGTCGTCATTAAAGGCATGTATAACCTTGTGCTCGTCTACTTGATGGGGCAGGGACATTGGTATTACTCGATCAGTATCATGGTTTTCAACTTGATTGCGGCGGTTGTCCTTGCCGGTTTTCTCAAAGAGATAACCTCCCAGCGGCAAAGAACCTTGCTCGCAGTTGCAGCTCTTTCGCTGGTCATTTTGTTGGGAAATACATTTGCTCATCACAAGATACAAAGTGAATATAACCTGGGTTATTACAAGTTTTGGCTGCAAAAGGATAACGTCAATGAAGCGTTGTCCGCTCTCGACCCCGATCTCAAAGTCGTTGAATATGACGATGGGATTCTTTCCTATTTACTAGATGCCCCCGCCATGAATGGATTCGGTTTCACGTTGGATAAAGAAGCCGCCCAGATGCAAACGGAAGGACGTCTTCTGGAGCTTGCCTACCAGCGAGGCTATCGGACGATTGCTGTGATGAGTTACATCACCTTCCCTGATGATCTTGCAAACGACTCCGATCAAATCCGTGAGCGATTGCAGGCAATGCCCGGCATCAAACTCGAAAACCTCGATCAATGGCAATTCCAGTTTCTATATAGAGACGCAGAATCGTCTTCTGCCTTTATCAGTTTTGAACCTTTGGCAGGCGAATAAAAAAACAAGACGCACCCGCAAAAGCTTAATTTCGGGGTGCATCTTGTTTTAAGAGCAAAATGGACGCTGATTCACGCAGAAAACGCTGATCTTTCGCTCTTGTCAGCGTTAATAGTGTTTATCTGCGTCCCAAATTAAATTCGGGGTTAGTTATAGTTATGTTCAGCAATATTAACTTTCTACCCCCAGCGGACGGCTTCACAGCGTTCACAGTCAGAACGCCCGCATAACAGGGTGTAAGCGTCTTCATGGATGCGGTTGACGACGGCTCGTAATAGATCATTGACGGGGATGGCTTGAATGGTGACGCCGTCCACTTCTGCGTGGCGGGTGAAGGATTTGATATCGGAGGCGATGGCGTTGAAGCCTTCTGAGTCGCCGGGGAAGTTGGGGCATTCGACGATGCCGTTCTCCGTCTGCGCCCAGCGGATGAATTGCATGCGCC
>JBDKJK010000533.1:0-6002 GCA_039796675.1 Chloroflexota bacterium | reverse complement strand
AGGGGGAGAGATAACCGCGGTCGAACTGCATACCTTCGACGAATTCGGTTTCGAACTGCATGGTCTTGGATTCTTCAACGGTGATGACGCCGTCTTTACCAACTTTGTCCATCACATCGGCAATGAGCTGACCCACTTCCGCATCAGCTGCAGAGTTGGTAGCGACGGAAGCAATTTCTTCCTTGGTGTCGATCTTGACAGAGTTCTTCTTGAGCTCAGCCACAATGGTTTCGGTGGCGAGTTCGATGCCGCGCTTGAGCAGCATCGGGTTGTAACCAGCTTCGAGAGCCTTCAAGCCTTCGTTCACAATGGCGTGAGCGAGGACGGTGGAGGTGGTGGTGCCGTCACCGGCGATGTCGTTTGTCTTCTGGGCAGCTTCCTTGAGGAGCTGAGCACCCATGTTCTCAAATGGATCTTCGAGTTCGATTTCCTTCGCCACGGAAACACCGTCGTGGGTGATGGTGGGGGAGCCGAACTTGCGATCGACAGCCACGTTGCGTCCCTTGGGACCGAGGGTGGCGGATACCGCATTTGCAACGACGTTCATGCCGTTCTTAAGCTTGCGGCGGGCTTCTTCGGAAAATACCAGTTGTTTAGCTGCCATAGTTACACTTCCTTATTTTTAGATAATGGGATTAGCCGACGATGCCGAGAATATCGCTCTCGCGCAGGATGAGCAGTTTCTTGCCATCCATCTTCACTTCGGTGCCAGAATATTTGGCGAACAGAACTACATCGCCAGCCTTCACATCCATGGCGACGCGCTCGCCTTTGTCGTTGCGGTCACCAGGACCAGCCGCCAACACCTTGCCCTGCTGGGGTTTTTCCTTCGCGGTTTCGGGGAGGATGATACCGCTCGCGGTGATTTCCTCCTGTTCAATGGTCTCGATCAGCACGCGGCTGCCGAGGGGTTTGAACGTGATATTGCTCTTTGCCATTTTATGCCTCCTGTAAGGGGTTTTGATTTTTGAATAATCATAGAATTAGCACTCAATAGTTCTGAGTGCTAAAGGCTATCTTACACATTAAAAATGGCAAAGTCAAGGGGGGATGTAAAAATTCTTACAAACTTCTGACGCTCCGCCCGACTCTTTTCCAAGCCTGTGCCTGGCTCCCCACCCAAGCCTTGTGCCCCGCCTCACCATGGCTCATGCAGGGAGCTAAAGCCCTGCACTACGGCGTCGGCGTGGGTTCGGTCATTGCGGGTTCAGAGCCAGGCGTCGGCGTAGGTTCTGAGCCGGAGTCTGTCGTCTCAGGTGAAAAGGCACAGATCGTGCGCACCACGGTCATATCGGTGGCGATGTTGGGGTCTGAGATGTACTCAGAGGATTCGATGAAATCGGCAATATCCAACGCCTGTGGGCAGTAGTTGACCTTGGGCGTGCTCAAGGCTGCTAATTCTGAGGCAAGGATGTCGTAGTAATAAACCGTGCTGGCAGAAAGCGGCAAACCCTCAACTTCTGCTGGGGTATCGTTCGATCCACATCCACCGCGCCCTTCGCAAGATTGCTCAGCCGTACAGCCATTGACGGCACATCCCAAAGCTAGGATGCCGGTCTCATAGTTGCGGTTCTTGTGATAGAGCACGCCCAACTCGCCATAAAAAACTGGGTTGGCAGGCTCAAACTCGATGGCTTTTTGTACGTTGCGGATCGCGATGAAGAACTCACCCATTTGTGAATAGGTCTTGGCAATCGAAATATAAGGAACCGGATCTTGCACGCCCAATTGTTGGTTGATGCGGGCTGTCTCTGCAAAATATTCCAGCGATTTTTCGTAAAGTTGTTTTTGCACTTCCTCGTTCGGGCTTTCAAAGGCGAGGCGGCGATAACCCGCCCCCGCGCGCAAATAAAGGAAAGTTAGGTTTGGGGTGATCGAAATGGCGCGGTCATATGATTCAATTGCAAGGGCATATTCACCCAAAGACTCGAGTACATAGGCATTGACGCGATGTACATCCATCAGAGATGGGTCAGCCGCCAGAGCTTGATCAATGACCTGCTGTGCCTGAGTCCACTTTTGCTGGTCAACTAACACCTCGGCATAGAAGGCTTGAGCGAGGACGTTGGTATTGTCCAATTGAATGGCGCGGACGGCTTCCCCTTCTGATTTTTGCAACAAGGATTGTCGTTCGCGTGCATTGGAGAGATACGATGCTTTCCAGTTCAAGGCAAAGGCATGCACGGCATGCGCGAGGCTACTATCTGGGTTCACCTCTACGGCTTTTTCAGCGGAGACAATGGCTTCGTCTAACCGGGCAAGGATATCATCCTGTTTGACGATCAGAGCCGTGGAATAGGTCTGCACACGCGAAAGCTGAGACCAAACCTCGGCATTGTTCGGGTCAACTGTGGTTGCTTCACGATATGCTTCAATGGCAGCATTCAATTGTCCAGCCGTGAAGTAGGCATCGCCTTCGAGGGTGTAAGAGGCGGCAAAACGCGTGGGGGTGGCGGTCGGCAAGAACAAGGGTTTCACATCCCCTTGCTGCACCGAGCGGATGAGCCAGATGCCTGCCAGGATCAGCACAACGAAAAAGAACATGCGATAGAGGCTGGTTTCGTCGCGCCGTCGGAAAAGACTACGTCGGTTATAGATGTTCATGGTGTGGGGGTAGATTCTGCCTCGGGTGTAGATTCAACCGTAGGCGTGGAAAGAGGCGCCTCTAGATTTTGCTGGCAGCGATTCGTGATCTCGTTGGCATTGCCCACAGCCAGTTCATCCGAAGGGATGCGGGAGATGATCAATTGCGCGATCTGCAAAGCTTCGCCACATTGGTCGAGGCGGGCAAGTGCCAGCCCATAGGTGAAATAATACTCAGCAATACGCGGCGAATCAGGGGTGAGGTTAATGGATTCCATTTCGAGCCCGTCGGTGGAAAGCCCGCCTTTCACCACGTAGGAAAGCTCCTGCACGGCTTCGGGCCAGTAGGCATTGCGGTAATACATCACTCCCAGATTGCCACGCAGGTTGGTATCGGCGGGGTTATTTGCAACAGATGACTCGGCAAACTGCAAAGCCTTGCCATATTCACCAATGGTGGCATAGGTGCGGGAGAGCAGCAGGTCGGGGTTGGGATCTTGTGGATTGAGCGCATCGGCACGTGTGAAGGCATCGACTGCCTGGTCGTAAATGCCAAGGATGCGGTAGTTGCGCCCTAAGGCAAGATACAGATCAGCGATGTTGGCATTGATCGCGATTGCAGCTTCGTATTCACGAATCGCTTCTTCATAGTTACCGGTGGCTTCAAGGATGTATCCGCGCGCGCGATGAGTTTCGAGCAGATCGGGTGCGAGCGCCTGTGCCACACGTGATTCGTCTGCGGCTTTCTCCAAAGCATCAAAATCGCCCAACCCACTGTAATAGGAATCAACAAACACTTCCACATAGTAGGCGTGGGCTAGTGCGTTGTTCGGGTCCAGTTCGAGCGCGCGTTTGATGCTAGATTCAGCTTCGAGATACTCACCCTGAAAGTTCAACGCCCATCCTCGTACGGCGTGCGCCATCGAATTACTGGGGTTGAGTAAGAGAGCATCCTCAGCGGAAGTTTGTGCTTCTTGATATTTCCCGGCAAATGCCAGGGTACGCGCCAATGCAATGTGAATGGCGGGGTTTTCGGGCTGGGTAACTACGGCTTTCTCATACACATCAATAGCGGGTAAAAGTTTTCCCTGCTTGAAAAGATCTTCAGCTTCGGCGAGCAGGGTTTCAGGCGCAATGGTGGGCGTTGGAGACGGTACCCCCAAAGGCTGAATATCTGCCACCACAAAGCGATTGACATATGCCGCCGCCAGCACCAACAGGCTCAGCAATATTATGCGGAACCAGTTCGGGCGGGTGCGCCTTTTGTTCATACTCCATTTACTTCCTCTTAAATACATAATTTCATATTACCATCCGGCAGAAAGCAACGTCAAGCAGACGGGCAAAATTTCTAATTTGCTTCTTAGCAAAAAATGACCTTTCTGCCATGATTTTTTCAAAAAACACTCATTATTAAAATAAACAGACCCATGAAGTTAACTTCACAGGTCTGTTTATTTATACAAAGATATTTCGCTACGGCTTTACAGGAGTCACAGACGGCACAGGTGTAGGGGTATTGTTATTGCCATTATTATTGTTATTGTTCGTAGGCGGAACCGCCGAAGGTACGGGAGTGGGCGGCGAAGCAAGCACCGGAATATTTGCAATGTCACCAATCAAATTGCCCGTAGAGGTGGCAACCCAACACTCGGCTTTGAATTTATCCCAAAAGATGAAGTACCACTGTGTGTCTGCACTGACACCGCGCACTTCAACAGTATCTCCCGCAGGGATCGCTGTCAGATCGCTGAAATTAAGCCCGGGTCCTTTCCTACAGAACGCATTCTTCTCGAAGATAAATTGCGGAAATGGTGTATTGAAACCACTATCATCTACAAAATCAGGAATATTTGGTGTTAGATTTCCTGCTACTGGGGTAGGAGTTGGGTCATTAAAGGCTGGCAAAAATTGATAATCCCAACCAAAATCGATGATATCAATATTCACGTCTGCCTCTACACCACCAAAAGATTGATAGGCAACACCAATAAATCCTTCGCCATAGCCAAAGCTTTCATCAGTAACCGTATCGGGGAATGTCCACTCGCCGGGTATTAAGACGGAGTCGTTAGGTGGAGCTGGGTTAATAGCAACACAATAAGACCCAAACGAAGTTAGTCCATCAAATAAGTAATGTCCATTTGCATCAGTTATAGCACTTGCATCACTTGGATCTGGCCAATTACACTTACCATAATATAAATCTACTTGTACCCCGGCAATTCCAGGCTCACCTTCTTCACGGATGCCATTTGCCCGAGCCGAACCAGTTCCATCTTCCACACACCCAGCGGAAAGCGGGTCAGGAAGCGGTCCATCAGGTATGGCACAAATATCATGCCAGACAATTCCACCAATAGAGGCAGAGCCAGGCGGAGTTCCACCGCCACCGCTACAAGCGCCTGTTGTATCAGCAATAAAACTTCGTGTGGGTGAAAACGGTCCAACGGTTGCGCCATTTCTTGCAGCAACACGCCAGTAATACGTTTCACATTCCACTAATGGAGGGTCACCCAATACTGCCCGTGTTAGTGGGATATCAATAACTCCAGAGGGATACAATCCGCTTGTAAATGATGAATCAGTTGCAACATCGAGCTGATATCCTGTCGGCGTACAACCTGCTGTGTAATCCCACCATAACAGGTCTGTTGTTGGATTAAAAATTGCCCCATCGGCTGGTTCAAGCATAGTAGGTGGAACAAGAGACGCATCAGTACATACAGGACCCGTAAAGAAAATAAAAGTATCTGAAACCGGTCCTAACGTTGTCCCATTGATCGGTGCGACATTCCAACGGTACTGTTTGCCAGGCTCGAGTGATGAACCTGGAGCCCATTGAGTGTTGGGGTTGCCCGTGCCGCCGCCAAGGTTTGTGGTCATCACAGGACCTTCCCACATCGTAATCGCATATCCAGCCGGAGCACATTCAGAAGATGGATAACTCCACTCAAGCGTAGGCGATAGAGTATCAATAACGCTCACCTGTGCCGGGCTGAGCAACGTCACTTCTTGCAAACCGTCCGTTGGGCAGGTAGGCAGAGGCATATTGCACCCAATCAAATTCACCATCACAAGAACCAAACCACATAAAACGAGAACCTTATTTTTCATTGAACAGTCTCCTCTAAAAAATATAGTTACTATGTTGGCATACTTTGTTAGGAGCAACATGGACAAAGTATACGTTGCTACATGTGTATTTTAAGAAAACGAACAACATTTCATCATCCCCCAATCGTCATAGAATATGGGCTTCGCAAATAATGTCCACACAATCGTAATGTATGGCTTATATGCTAAAATTCCCCAATGCAATTCGAGGTCTTTACCCTCCTTCCCGAAGTCTTCCCATCCTATCTTGAAACCAGCATCCTCAAACGCGCCCGTGAACGCAATCTGATCACTGTTAACGT
>JBDKJK010000532.1:0-7629 GCA_039796675.1 Chloroflexota bacterium | reverse complement strand
ACAGCCTCAAACATAACTTGATCGTCTTCCGTGAAAACGTTCGGCTGATCTGATTGAATATCCAACAGCCCTACAACCCGTTCATTAAAGATCAACGGGACGCACAACTCAGACTTTGTATTTTTGGGCGGCAATGGCGAATGTACGTAACGCTTATCTTTAGAAACATCGTTTGCAAGCACGGTTTTTCCATTGCGCGCCACCCAGGGCATAATGCCCTTCTCTTCATCCAAAGGTATCGTATACCCTTCAAGTTTTTTACTGCGTTTGCCGCTACCGGCTTCATACATAATCATGCGCCGGTTGGGGTGAACCGTGAACAATGAAACATGGGGGTAGCCAAATTTCTCATGAATCAGCTTTGCTGCATCACGCATGAGCTGTGAAAGGTCTAGTGTAGAGGTAACACTTTTGCTTACTTCTGAAACCAGGGTAAGTTGGTTGGCACGGCGGCTCAAATCGCTGTATAGCTTTGCGCCTTCCACGGCGCGGGCTACATTATCTGCCAAGGCACGCAAGATGAGCAGGTCGATCGGGTGGAAGGCACTGGGCTGGTTGCTTTGTACATCCAATGCGCCGAGGATGCGGTCTTCGATTTTGAGCGGAATGACAACTTCAGAACGGGTTTCGGGAAGGCTGTCTATAAATCGATAACGCGGGTCGGCTTGAACGTCATCGCAGACGATCTCATTCCCCGATTTTGCCGCTT
This sequence comes from Chloroflexota bacterium, assembly GCA_039796675.1. Lineage (GTDB taxonomy): Bacteria > Chloroflexota > Anaerolineae > Anaerolineales > Villigracilaceae > Villigracilis. Next base: position 6,920 of record JBDKJK010000532.1, on the reverse strand, counting down.
CGCCGATCAGACCCTGACCAATCTCTACTTCCAGGGCGATGCTGGCTTTTCGTTTCCCTTTGCGTGGTGCAACTGCACTAGCGCGGAAGTGCAAAGCATTGTCATTTGGTTCGAGTGTAAAAAATGCAACGTAATAAAAATTAAATGTCTTTTGAATGAGTTTCGTCACCTGTGCGGCGAGTTCGTTCACGTCTAATACGTTGGCGATTTGTGCGCTAACCTCGCGCACTAAATTCAACTGGCGCAAACGGAACTGTTCCACCTCGGCGCGATGTGAGACGAATAGGTTGATCGAGATGATCTGCCCCAAACCCTGGAGTAGGTTTATTTCATCGGTTGAAAATTCCGGTCCCTTTGGGCGGGTAACTTGAAGCGCTCCCAGTGTAATCCCCTGATCCTCGAGCGGGATCGCGACAAAGGTCGAGCGGGAGGCGGTGGTCTTCCCTCCCTTATTGTTCTTTTTTATGAGCTTGCCCGCTTTTACAGCCCGTTTCATTCCATCTAGTGTGGGTTGAGGCAGGAATAAAGAACCATGCTCCCAATCGGGCAGTCGGAAGATGCTTTCTTGAAGCCAGACATCCACTCTGCCTGTGATCAGGCGGTTTGCCATGGCGGCGATACGGTCGCGCTGGGCGCTGAGTGAGTCTTCGCTCCGCAGTTGCTCACCCAGGCTGGCGAGTTGGAGCCAGTCTGATGACGATCGTGTTGCGGCGCTCATAGACTTACTCTTTCCGTTTGGTCATTGTAAGCAGGTTGCCCGATTTGGAAGATTCATAATGGACGGAGTCCATTAATTTTCGCATGAGGTAAACACCCAGCCCGCCGATCTGCCTTTCAGATAGGTCTGATTTGAGGTTAGGTTCTTTTACCTTGGTTGGATTAAAACTTTTTCCCTGATCGCGCATGGTGATGACGATCTCACTCCCCCGCATGTCGCATGTCATAAATAAAGAAGCATCTGAAACGCCTTCGTAGGCGTGTTCAATAATGTTTGATGCGGCTTCATCTGCGGCAAGCTGAAGAGAGTAAATGGTCTTTTCAGAAAAGCCGCCGGTACGTGCGACTTCCGCCACTGCATCGCGGATCTCATCCAGATATTCGAACCTGGCAGGAAATGTAAATTCTGGCATAAAGAAATGATATGCCGCCTCTGAAACGTACGAGACGGCATTCCAAGGTTCTTTGGGAACCCTTTGATTAGAAACTTCCTACTGCGGCAACAGTGTCGTCGAAAGTTTTGAAGAGTTCAGTAAAGCCTGCCAGTTCCAAGGCTTCGCGAATTCGCTCCGGTACTTGAACCAGGACCACTTCGCCGCGATTGTATCGTTTGCAATTGCGCTGGGCGGCAAGTAAAGCGCGGAACCCGGCACTGGACATGTATTCCAACTGGCTCATATCGAGAGCAAGTTTAAAACGCCCATTATCGTTGGCGCTTTCAAGCGCTTTCGCAAATTGGGGTGCTGTGGCGCTGTCAACCCGTCCTTTAACCGAGATAAGATCGCAGTGTTTGAATTCCTGAGTACTGATTTCCATAATTTCTCCTCCGGGCAGGGATTTATGTTGTTGATTTAGAAAATTATATCACGTCCCACATGTGCCATCTTATTGAATGACCGTAATTTCTGAGGTGCTGTTCCTATTACAATTGTAATCATTGCAAATCGCTGTAACTCTCTTCCTGAACTCGCTAAATCGTTTACAATAGAGTACATAGGTAATAATCAAGAGGAGAGTTACAATGTTAGGCACCCCAGTTCTTGTGATGCTTGTAGAAGATAACGCAGACCATGCTGAGCTCGTCATTCGGACGATGGAGAGTCATCACATTCCGACGCGGATATTACATCTGACTGACGGCGAATCTGCCTTAGATTACCTACTCCGGCGTAGTAATTACCAAGACCCCGAAAGCAGCCCTCGCCCTCACATGATCTTGTTAGACCTGCGCCTGCCGCGCGTGGACGGTCTTGAAGTTTTGCGTGTGATCAAAGAGGAAGAGGAGCTTAAGAGCATTCCCGTTGTTGTGCTAACCACCTCTGAAGCAGAACGAGATGTGACGCATGCATACGACCATTATGTGAATAGTTACCTGGTCAAACCAGTGGGCTTTGATGATTTCAGTAATCTTATGAAAGATCTGGGAGTCTACTGGCTGGGTTGGAATAAACAAATACGCGTTTAATTTCTCATGACAAATGAAATCATTCGAATTCTGCTGGTTGAAGATGAAGACCCCCATGCAGAACTAATACAACGTGCGTTCGAAGACCAGGGAGAGGAATTCCAGATCGTCCGTGTTCGTTCGCTCAGTGAAGCCCGCGAACGGATACGCGAACGCGAACCCCGGCTTATCATTGCCGACTGGCGACTTCCAGATGGAGAAAGCCTGGAACTGCTCCCCAACCACCGCGACCCACTCGCAACCCCCATCATCTTAATGACAAGTTACGGCAATGAACGCATCGCTGTTGAAGCGCTCAAATCAGGTGCGTTGGACTATGTCGTTAAATCTCCCGAGTCGATGTTGGATATGCCCCACCTGGCAAGAAAAGCGCTCGACCAATGGAATTCACGTGCCGACCGCATTCACATGCAGCAGGCACTCTCTGACAGTGAAGCCCAGTTCCGTTTGCTTGCCGAGAACGCCAGCGACATGATCACCCGCCTTGGCTTGAATGGGAAAATATATTACGTCTCGCCTGCCTGTAAAACCATTCTAGGGTACAGCCCCGATGAACTGACTGGAATGAGCATTATTGAACTGATCCATGAAAAAGATCAGCAGTCGGTTACAGATATGTTGAAACAAACCACCAATGAAGATGCTTCTTTCACGGTTGCCTACCGCGCCAGACAAAAAGATGGGAACCACATCTGGCTGGAGACTTCTGCCAGAGCCATCTTGGAACCAAATTCAGGTGAAGTTCTCGAAATTCAATCTGCCTCCCGCGACATCACAGAACGCAAACGTGCCGAAGAAGCTCTGCAACTTGCGCACAATCAGCTAAGCGACGCCTACGAAAAAACCATCGAAGGTTGGGTTCGCGCCCTCGACTTGCGAGACCGCGAAACCGAAGGGCATACCCAACGTGTTACCGAGATCACCGTCAGAGTGGCTGCACAGCTCGGGTTTAGCGAAGAAGAGCTTTCACATATTAAGCGAGGCGCACTTCTGCATGATATGGGCAAGATCGCCATCCCCGATGAGATTCTACAGAAGCCGGGACCACTCAACGAATCTGAATGGGAACGAATGCGTCAACATCCTCAATATGCCTATGACATGCTCGCCCCTATCGAATATCTGCGGCCAGCATTGGATATTCCCTACTATCATCATGAACGCTGGGATGGGAGCGGCTACCCGCATGGATGGAAAGGCGAGAAAATTCCTCTCTCTGCACGCCTCTTCGCCATTGTAGACGTTTGGGATGCACTTCGCAGCGACAGACCCTACCGCAAAGCAATACCGCGCGATCAAGTGATTGACTATATTAAGGAAAACTCGAACCTTCTCTTCGACCCAAAACTGGTGGATCACTTTATAAAATTTGTCGAAACCAACCAGGTGTAATTTGACACACCACCCCTCATCGGGTATGCTTGCGGCTGTCCGGGCAGGCCCGGCGCGGCGAAGCCTTTCGAACCCCGCCAGGATCGAAAGATAGCAACGGTAAGGAAGAGTCTTCGGGTGCCGCCGATCCCCTGCCCGGATATTTGTTTAAACGTATGATCCCCTCATGTCTTCTTCAAAACTCATAACGTTCATCATTACGCTTGCCATCGGCATCAGTCTCGGACTTGCCTATGGATGGATTCTCGCGCCGGTTGAATACACCGATGTAACCCCCAACGTTCTACGTGAAGACTATCGGGTCGATTTTATACTCATGACCGCCGAAGCCTATCAAAACGACTTCGATGCTGAATCTGCCGCTCGCCGTATTGCATTACTCGGCAGCGCCCCCCCGGCTGAAATCGTTTCATCTGCGCTGAACTATGCCAACCTGAATGGCTTTAGTCAGGATGAGATCGCTTCTCTACAGAGTCTGTTGACTGCAATGCAAACGTATCAACCAGAAGAGGAAAGCAGCCCATGAGGCGGATCTTTCAATCCTCTTTGACTCAAATAACTTTCGCGCTTCTTGCGGGGTTTGGGCTGGGTCTGGCATACGCATGGCTTCTCTCCCCTGTTACCTACGTGGATGCAACCCCAGCACTCTTACGCGAAGATTTCAAAGACCAATACCGCATCATCATCTCGGCATCGTATGCCGCCAACCAAGACCTCGCCCGCGCCCAAGCGCGCCTGAGTCTGCTTGGCGACACAGACCCAATCGATGCGCTCAGTGCGCAGGCACAGCGTATGCTGGCTTCTGGAGAGTCATTCGAGAATACACGCCCACTTGCACAGCTTGCGACAGACCTTCAACGTGGTTTTGTGAGTGAGCCCTTCACGCCTACGCCTTTCCCAACCTTCAGCACGCCAGATGTACAGCCCACCCATACACCTTCTGTTGTTGAAACACAAGTAGATACAAACGAGGAAATAACGGTCACTCCACTGCCTACCCTCGTCTTTGAACAAACGCCCCTTGTGCCCCTCTTTCAAGAAACTATTACACCTCGCCCTACCTTCACACCAACCGCTGGGCCCGGCGAACCTTTTGTGCTCACCAGCCAGGAACCGCTTTGCGATTCAGGCTCATCAAAACTGATGCAATTCATTCTCACAGATTCGAAGCGCCGTCAGATTGCAGGCGTTGAAATTATTGTCACATGGAATCAGGGAGAAGACCGCTTCTTTACCGGGTTCAAGCCCGAGCTTGGGAATGGATACGCCGACTTCGTCATGGAAGCGAATACAGCTTACAACATTCGCATTGTCACAGGCGGTGCTTTCATTCCGGATATCAGCGCGCCAACTTGCAACGACCCAAATGGCGTGGAATACCCCGGCGGCATCTTATTAACCTTTCAACAACCCTGATCTCTTTGCAACCAAACTTGTGTTCAATCGTTATATCCACCAGATAAAGCTTCAAGGAGCACCAAATGAACACATCGTATCCTGAACAAAAACCAGGGCTGGTTACCACCATTGCCCTTATGACCCTTATTAGTGGGATCATCAACCTCTTTTGGGGGTTTGTAGCATCTGCCAGCGCACTTAGCTGGATCATTGGTGTGATCTGCCTGCCTATTACTGTCTTACCAACCATTCTGGGAATCTTTGAGATCATTTATGCCGCCAAGTTGTTAAGTGCCCAACCCCAACCAATGCAACCTTCCACCTCGATAGCAGTTTTTCAGATCCTCACCTTTTTGATGGGTAACATCTTCTCGATGGTGGTTGGCATTCTCTCGCTGATCTTCTACAATGATGTAACTGTAAAAGACTATTTCTCCCGCCTCAACCATGCGCCAGTGGCACCAGCACAAGTCATTATAGAACCAAAAATCTCTACACTTGCTGAGCCTGTCATTGAAGAAGTTTCAGCGCCCGTTGAAGAACCCGTTGTAGCCGAAAAGCCAAAACGCGCGAAGAAATCTACGAGTAAATAGCTACTTGCATAGATTGTGCCTAAAAATTTAACGCCAAGGTGCTACATCACCAAGTTTTCACTTTGAGTCTTCGAGACGTTGTGCCTTTGTGGTAAGAAATAGACGTTTGCAAGAGGTCTAATAGACTTTATCGGAAATTAAATCGGGACGCCGACACTTGCACCGAACATAAGTGCGGTGTAAACGCAGAAAAACGCTGATTCTTTGCTTTTATCAGCGCCAATCAGCGTTCTTCTGCGTCCAAATTAAATTCGGGGTTAATTATGTTTATCTTCTCAGGAGTGTCCAATACCCAAGACATGCCCGTCATTGCGAGCCCGATAGGGCGAAGCAATCCCCGAATTTGCAAGCGAGATTGCTCACCGCACTGCGGCGCACGTGTCGTCGGGCTATCGCCCTCCTCGCAAGGACGGAAACGTTGATTTCGATGGTAGACACTCCCATCTTCTCAAATATTCTGTAAGTTTAATGTAAAGCAGCAAAATTTCTTATTTTTTCTTGGTGGTATAATTTTCATTGTCGAGTTTCTAATCCCTTGATAAGTTACGGAGGAATACATGCAGAAAAATAAGCTCCACCCAGCAACAAATGCCTTTAAGATTTTTGTATTTCTTATGATTGCCATGCTTGCTTTTGGCAATATGGGAGTTACCCCCACATTAGCAAGTACTTCAAAGGCGCCCATGCTTCAGCCCGCGTCTGATGAAGTCATCCCTGACCAATACATTGTTATTTACAAGCGTAATATTGTGAGTGCCCAGGCAGATATCTCGATCCGCGCTGCCGTTGAGGCAAATGGCGGGCAAGTTCAGTATATGTACACATCGGCGATCAAGGGCTTTAGCGCCCACTTACCAGAAGCCGCATTGAATGCTGTTCTTTCTGACCCCAACGTTGCCTATGTAGAGCCTGATGCCATAATTTCTTTGCCCCCCGAAGAACAGGGAGGTGTGCAAGAAGCTGGTGATATTTCATCAGATGATGTTAACGCCCAGGCGATTCAAACCCCTGCCACCTGGGGCTTGGACCGCATTGACCAACGTAACCTGCCCACTACGAATTCGTATGCCTACACCGAACGCGGTGATGGAGTACACGTATATATCATTGATACGGGTATCCGCACCACCCATAATGAGTTTGGCGGCCGTGCGGGAAAGGACTTCGATAGCATTGGCGATGGGCAAGCCGGTAATGACTGCAATGGACACGGCACCCATGTGGCAGGCACCGTTGGTGGAAGCACCTATGGGGTTGCCAAAAAGGTGCGCCTGCATGCCATTCGCGTGCTCAATTGCTTAGGCAGTGGGTTCACCTCTGGTGTTATTGCCGGTGTAGATTGGGTTGCCAATAAT
>JBDKJK010000531.1:0-2684 GCA_039796675.1 Chloroflexota bacterium | reverse complement strand
GAGAATGGCGAGTGACCATTGAGTGCTGATGTTGAGAAAGCCATCGTAATGCGGGCTGGTGCTGAGTTGAAAGAGTCCCGTCACCAGCAGAATGCCCATGCAGAACCAAGCCAGTGGCTCGAGTCTTTTTTGCAGAGCTGAGATAAGGCTGAGTTGGTCGGGCAGTTTCAAAGTCCGTATTGAAGCGGGAATGAAAAGCAGGTTAATCGCAGCCAGGCTTCCGATCCATGTGACGGTTGCGAGCATATGCATCCAATAAATGAATGCGAGGGCTGTTGTAGAGGGTGTTTCCATCTTGAATTAAGGTGTAGCGGTGGGTGCTTCGGTTGCTGGGGCTTCAGTAGCGGGGTAGCAATTGGAATAGGCTTGTGCCTGTCTCGCAGAGGATTCACCATCGAGTTGACCAATAGCCGCGGCATTTGAATATGCATCGTAGGCTTCACAATATGCTTGCACGTTATACAGTTCATCTGCAAAACGAATCGAGGCGATCACGTAGCGTTGTGCCGCGGTCATGGTGCCATCCCACATGGAGGGCCACCCGGCGGCAACTTGTTCAAAATTATTTCTGGCTTGTTCCCAGTCGAGTTCCCAGAAACTGGCGCCGACCATGTAGGCACGCGCGCCGTCACGCAATCCGCGTACCGTATTGTCGAGTGGACCAAAGCGCTCGGCGAGGGTGATGTAGTAAATACCGCCTTCGAGATTGCCTTCTTTGGTGATGAGGTCGTGACCTTTATTGCGCAAGGCAAAATAGTACATGCCATCTACCTGAGCGGCTTTGTAGTTTGGGTCGAGTTTGCGAATGGTATCGAGCGCCGTCAGTGCGCCATTCCAGTCTTGCGCGCGGATGAGTTCTTGTGCGCGAGCGAAGGCATTTTCAGCGCCGCTGAAATCGGGAGTGGCCGTGGCGGTGGGAGCAACCGTGGGGGTGGGGACGTTGCTGAGCACTAAGACCTCGGTCAACTTTGCCTGAGCGCCAGGGAAGTTGGGGTCTTTTTGGATGATGAATTCCAAACGTTGACGGGCAATATCATAACGTTTGAATTCGATATCGACCAATGCAAAGGTGAACTGTTCAGAAAGCTGTTCAGAAAGAATGGCTTCTGCCGCGTTTTCACGTGCGCCAACGCCTGCGTTGTAGCCGCCGAATCCGCCGAGACCAATGAGCACAAGGAAGCCCACAATACCGATCAAGATCGAACGCCAGCGAGACGGCTTTTTGATGACGGGCGGCTGCGGTTCCTGCTCATCTGGTTGCTGGCTCTGCACCTGGAGCGGTTGACGAGGTTGGGTGTCGTCTACTTTTGGTTTCATACGTGCGGTACTGTTCATATCCGCGGGTTGGTTAGGTTGGGTTGATTCAAATTCTTCAGACATGGCAATGATTATACATTCTTTTAATTGAGCAAAAATTTTTCTTAGTTGCAGTTTATTGTGTTTAGAGTTTCTACAATTTGATGACCTGCTTCGCCTCAGACCAGACAATCGCCAGCGCGATCACGCCGCCAATGACCATACCGATCAGTGCAGTGATGATCGCTCCGCCGGGCAGATAGAGCGCGATCAGATAGGTCACAATTCCGCTGATGACCGCGGCAACGAGTCCTTTGAATATGGCGCTATTTGTTTTCAACGGCTCGTGAGTTCGGCGCGAAAGCCATGCAAGTAGAAGCAAGGCTTCAATGAGCAAGGCAAACTCTGCCAGTGCAATGATAGGCGCGCCTACGTGTGGGAAGAATGTGAGCCCTAGCACCCCAAACCCAAAGAAGATGACAAGCCTCAACATCACGGCATAAAAGGGAATCATCGGTTCCTTGCGGGCATAGAATGCACGTACTGCCACTTCGTGAATCACGTACCCAGTCAAGGTGGCGAGGTAGGCACGAGTCGTCCACGTTAACAAGGCTGTAATCGAATCATCAAAGCCGAAGACCGCCCGCACGAGCGGATTAATACCAGCCGCCATCACCGCCGCAATTGGCAGGGTTAAGGCGATCAAGATTCGGAGGGCACGTTCCACCGTAGCGCCGAATTCTTTCCAGTCTTGTTTGGCGGCGAGTTCAGAAAGAGTTGGCAGTAGTGCTGTGGCAAGCGCCGTCCCGAGAATGGTCTCAGGCACTTGCATGATCATCCAACCATAAGTCAACGATGTGACCGCGCCAACCTGATCGAGTCGCGACGCGAGGTTATCACGCGCGATAAAGATCAACTGTATACCTGCCATCGTGAAAAGACGAGGTGCCATTAACTTCACTGCTTCTACCAAACCCGTATGACGAATATCCAGTGCGGGCGTCCAACGAAAGCCGAACTTGAAGAGCATCGGCACTTGTACTAATAAATGCAAAGCCGCGCCGAGAATGGTTCCATAGACCAAGCCATAAATTCCATAGACCGGCACAAGAAAGATCGCACCAAAAATCTGCCCCACGTTATACATGCTGGGCGCAATGGCGGGCATCACAAAATGTTGATTGGCTTGTAACGACGCCATGACCAACCCACTGATCGAAAAGATCAAGGTGCCGACCAAATTTAAACGCATCAACTCCGCCAGCAATGTGCGCTGCTCCGGTCCGAAGCCCGGCGCAATGCCGATTTCTGCATCTACAATTTGCTGCGCGAAGATCGCCACCACAAGCGCAAAAATAGCAGTTACAACAAACCCAAAATTTGCCACA
>JBDKJK010000530.1:0-4547 GCA_039796675.1 Chloroflexota bacterium | reverse complement strand
CATCATTCTGCATTCTTCATTTAGAAACTGCCAGATACACACCCAACAGCCCTGCATACACGCCTAGCAAAATCAACGGGATGGTTTCGAGTGAGACCTGTTTGGCGACCACACCCATCACACCGGGGATGACAGCCGTGCCCAAGCCTGTAGCGGTCATTTGCATACCGATGGTGTTGGCGGCGAAATGCTCCCCCACGCGCTTGCTTGTGCCAGACATCATGGCAGGGAAAATCGGCGCGATGGAAAAACCGATGATCGCCACTGCCAGCAAGTTCACCGCCGCAGACGGATTCCACACCAGCAGCAGCGCCCCCGTCAACGCGCCGATCAAACCGCCGATGACCAACTTATTGATCCCGATTCGATTCGCAAACAAACCCGCGATGATCCGTCCGACCGTGAAGGTCGCCCAATAACTGCCCGCCCAAAAACCCGCCAGCGTTGGGTCAATGCCACGCGACTCAGTGAGCAGCGTGTAAATCCAAGTACCGAGCGCACCTTCCGCGCCAACGTAAAGGAAGAAAAGCAAGGCACTCATCCACACACGCGGCTGGCGCATGGTCTCGCCCATCGGCGTTTTGTAATCGGTGAGTTTCTTCGGTTCGTCATGCGCGGCGGGTGTGCCGTTATCGCTCCACATGGGCAAAGTCAACACAAAGCATGCCGCCAAAAAGAGTTGAAATCCACCGACAATGCGATAGCCTGTGTGCCAGGTTTCGGTGGCACCCAAGCCAAGGGTCATGATGATGGGTCCCAACGTAATGCCCACGCCCCAACTGGCATGAAGCCACTGCATGAGTCCCTCGCTGAAATGCGCCGCGACGTAGGTATTCAAGCCCGCGTCAATCGCGCCCGCGCCAAACCCAGCGACCACGCCCAGCAGAACCATCATCCACCATGCGGGGACGAAGGTATAGCCGAACAAGGCAATACCCGTCAGCCCACAACTGATCGCCAGTACCTTGCCCACACCGAGGCGCGTCACGATGGGTCCGCTGAAAAAACTGGAGGTCATGTAGCCGATCACCAGCGCGGTCAGGAACATGCCGAGCGCGTCCAACGGCACAGAGAATCCGCTGCGAATGGAGGGCCATGCCACGCCCAGCAGACCATCAGGCATGCCAAGCCCAACAAATGCGACGAACGCCAAAATGACCAAGCCGATCTTCGGGTAGTTCTTTACTTTCATTAGAAAACTCATGAACTTTGAAATCCTTTTCTTTTTTGCAATCGTTTGCAAATGGATACAAAAAAAATTATGCCGACTTGCGAACCACCAACTCCACCGAGGTGGTGACATGGCTTACTTCGCCTGTCTTGATGTAGCGAATTAAATTCTGTGCCAGCAACTGTCCCGCCAGCGGAACATTCTGCCGAATGGTGGTCAGCGGCAGGTTGTTGTACAGCGCAATGGAAACATCGTCATACCCCACCACCGCAACATCTTCAGGAACGCGCCGTCCGCTTTCGAGAATGACTTTGATGGCGGCAATTGCCATCAGGTCGCTGTTGACAAAGACCGCATCCAGATCGGGCGATTGTTTCAACAGGCGCTGCATGGCGTCCAACCCAGAGGCGTAGGAATAATCGCCATACGCGATCAGTTTTGAAAGCGTCCGCCGCCCAGCCGCCTTCAACGCATTTTCATATCCCTGATAGCGATGTTGAACCGTCAAGTCGTCTGAAAGCCCACCGAGAAAGGCGATGCGCTGCCTGCCAAGTTGAATCAAATGTTGGGTGGCGAGCATTCCGCCTGTGATGTTATCCCCCGTCACGGAGCAGTAATCAAAACCCGCCATGGGCACACCCCACACAATGAACGGCGCGCCCAATTCGATCATTTTTTCAATCATGGCTTGATTGGTATACGGTGTCACCACAATAAATCCATCCACACGCCCGCTGCCAAAATACGAATTTATACTTTTTGGATCAGTTGAATCGATATTTGCGATGAGAAGGTCATATCCCAAAGAACGCAACTCATTCCCAATTCCGCCTAAAATCTCAAACCCAAATAAACTTTCAGGCGAGAAGAATTTCTTTTCCAACCCTGGGGTAACAATGGCTATTGTATGACTCTGCCGCACTCGTAGGTTTCGAGCAGAGACGTTAATGCTAACGTTGTGCTTTTTGGCAAGCGCCTGAATACGGTCTTTTGTTTTTTGATTTAGGAGAGGGCTGTCATTTAAAGCACGAGAAACTGTCGACTTGGATACTTTCGCCAAGCGCGCAATATCATCAAGAGTTTGAATGCTTTTTTTACTCATTTTTTGCAATCGATTGCATTATAAGCACTCAAAGAACTTGAGTCAATTACGAAAAAATGATTCTCCGCTCTGGAATAAAGGGAGGAATTCTCCCCTCTTCCGGCAGAACCGCTGCACTATCGTCCGAAGATTACCAAAGCAGCTCTGCGCCATTTGAAGCGCGCGAGATATAAATTTCAGGTTGAAGCCCAGTTTCAGATTCGTATCCGCTGGCGAGCGCTTTCGCAAAACTCTCCACGCGATCATTGGCAACCAGGTTCACTGTGCAACCGCCAAACCCCGCACCAGTCAGACGCGCACCGTAACAACCTTCAAGCATCTGCGCAATGTTCACCATCACATTCAATTCAGGGCATGAGACTTCATACAGGTCACGCAAACTAACGTGACATTCATTCATCAACTCGCCAAAGCTTTGGACGTTCCCCGCCGCTAACAACGCCTCTGCCTGATTCGACCTTCCAATCTCTTCCACCACATGACGTGCGCGCCTCTCCACCTCCGCCGGAAGCTGTTTCGCCAACCGATTGAAATCATCTACACTGACATCTCTTAGCGAAGTGATCTTTGGCAGATCTTTCTGCAACAAGCTCACGGCTTCTTCACAGGCATCTCGCCGTTTGTTGTATTCACCAGAAGTTAATTTGCGGCGGATCGTTGTATCTGCAATGACAATGGAAACATGCTCTGGCAATGGAACGGTTTTCCACTCTAGGGAACGGCAATCGAGAAGGAGTAATTTGTTCTCCACTCCACAAGCCGAGGCGAACTGATCCATAATGCCGCAGTTGACGCCCACATATTTATTCTCGGCTTTTTGCCCAAGCAGAGCGCGTTGCATGGCGGGCAACGTCCAACCGCCGAGGGCTTGCCATGCAATGGCAAACGCCATCTCGACCGAAGCGGAGGAACTCAAGCCTGAACCGCGCGGCACATCCGATGCAAAGACAGCGTTCATAGATACAGCCGGGAGTTTCTCTTCCATCAACGACCACATTACACCAGCCGGATATAACGCCCATTCGGGCAGGGGCGAAGAATCGGGCTGGGTCTTTGTTGCAATGCTTTCAGCGGAGAAAGAGGCTTGCTGGTCGAAGTCCGCAGCGATGAGCGTGGAATGAGGCGCGTTCGTCGGGGAGAATGCCATGTAGGTGGCGCGGTCGATGGCGGCGGGTAAAACGAATCCGTCGTTATAGTCCACATGTTCGCCGAGCAAATTCACGCGGCCTGGGGCGCGGGCAATGTGCGCGGGGGTGTGTCCGAATTTTTCTTTGAAGCGGGTGGAGACTTGATCAATGAGGTTCATGTTTGTAATGGATGTCTGAAAGAGATTTTAATCGTTCAGCGGCGGTTTCGGGGGTGATGTCGCGCTGAGGCATGGCGAGCATTTCGTAGCCGACCATGAATTTGCGGACGGTGGCAGAGCGCAGCAAGGGTGGATAAAAATGCGCGTGCAATGTCCATTCGGGGTGGGGTTGCCCATCAATTGGAGCTTGATGAAAACCCATCGAATACGGGAAGGAAATTTCAAACAGGTTGTCGTAGCGCGTGGTGACACGCTTCATGATCTCTGCCAAGGCGCTGACTTCATTGGATGTGAGGTCGCTCAGATAGGAAACGCCGCGATGCGCGATAACCATGGTTTCAAAGGGCCAGACCGCCCAATACGGGACGAGCGCCGTGAAGTGATCGTTGGCGAACAAAATACGTTCGTTGCGTTTGTGCTCTTCGGCAAGATAGTCGGATAACAATGTGCGTCCGTTTTGGTTGTAGTACGCCTTCTGTCGTTCAAGTTCCTTGGCAGGTTCGTTGGGGATGTGTTCTGTCGCCCAGACCTGGCTGTGTGGGTGTGGGTTGGAACAGCCCATGACGGCGCCTTTGTTCTCGAAGACCTGCACGTATTTTATAAAATCTTTTTTGCTCAGGTCAACCGATTGTTCCGTCCACGTGGCGATGACGTTTTCCACATCGGCAAGGGCAAGTTCTGGTAGGGTCAGGTCGTGGCGCGGGGAGAAACAAACCACGCGGCAGAGTCCGCGTTCAGAAACAGAGGCAAGTAGCGGGTGGGTTGAGGCGGGCACTTGAACTTCATCCGGCAGAAGCGCAGCGAAGTCGTTGTCAAATGCAAATGTGGATGTGTAATCGGGATTTATTAACCCACCCGCTCGTTCATTACGCGGGCAAAGATAACAGGTGGGGTCATATGACGGCAGGTTATCAGACGGAGTCTGTTCTACTTGCCCCCGCCAGGGACGGTTGGCGCGAGGCGGCGAA
>JBDKJK010000529.1:0-3116 GCA_039796675.1 Chloroflexota bacterium | reverse complement strand
ATCTCTGAATCTGACAGCAGCCCATCTAATTCAGACAATACCTCTCCCGCAGTCTGCGTGGACTGAGCCGCAACGGTTGCGGTTGTATCTGGGGTGGCAGTGGGTTCTGGGGTCGGGGTATTGGTGGGGGCGGAAGTGGCGGTTGGCGGATTTGGTGTGTTGGTTGGAGGCGCGGCTTCTGATGTTGCAACTGGGGCATCGCCGCAGGCAGCGATGAGAAGCGTCAAGATGATCGACGATATGCTTACGGATTTAATCGTTTTTGCAGACATTTTATTTTCTCCTTTTAAAAGCCAGATTGTCATTAGAACAAAGCGGTTGAATCAGATCTTTGATGGGTGATATATGCCTCCTGTACTTGTTGCTTTGAAAAAATGTACTTATACAATACCACCCAAAAAAGAAAAAAAACTGCCATTAACTGCCATGTTTATGCTGGGGTAAAATCCTCTGAAATCGAATCAACCATCAAACCAATGACCAAACGCATTTTCATCTCCGCCGACCACGGCATGGCAATCATCTACTTCCTACAAAGCGACGTCGTTTCGACCTTGCTCGAAGCAGGTGTCGAAGTCGTCATTCTCACCGACGATGACACCAAAGACAAGATCGCATCACGTTTCACTCGTCCCGGACTCCGCTTCGAAGGCTTACGCTTAAAGCAAGCCAACGACTACGCAAAAAAAATCAGCCCACGCCTGCAATCTTTGCTTATCTACCTGCGTCGCGTGGGCGGCTCAAATCGCATCAACACCGAAGCGATGGACAGCCATGTATGGGAAGTGTGGAGCGAGAACGGCTGGAAGTTCCGCCTCGGGGTTTGGATTCCCTCCGCCATCATGCTTTTCTTCCTGCGAAATTTTCGCTGGGCACGCAAACTTCTCGTGCGGATTCAAAACCGCTTCACCCCTACGCCTGGGCTGTATACTGATCTATTTGACAAATACCAACCCGATATGGTTATCGCCTCTACTCCCGGCTGGCGCATAGACCGTTACCTCCTGCGCGAATCTGCCAAACGCGGAATCCCGAACATGACTGTCATCGTCGGTTGGGATAACTCGTCTTCTTACAACGTCAGCGGGGCAGATGTGCAGTGGGCAACCTGTTGGTCGCAATTACAAAAGGATGAACTGGTTTATGGTTCCGACTGGAACCCTGAACGAGTCAACATTGGCGGCATCCCTTCGTATGATGGGTACTTCCGCAAGCAATGGCTTATGCCACGTGATGAATATTTCAAACTGCACAACCTCGACCTCAAGCGCAAGTTGGTCTCGTACGCCAGCAGTTTCGTCCACTTTGCGCCGAACTTCCCGAATATCGAAGCGTTGGCAAAATTAGTTTCATCAGATGCTTTGGCGGAACCTTCGCAACTATTGATTCGTTTGCACCCGAGTCACTTTCAAGATAAGCCAAAGATCTTTGCCGAAGAACGCCAGCGCGTGTTTGACTTGGAGAAGAAATATCCGCATGTGCATGTGGTTCAGCCGGTAGCACTTGGCGGCTCACTCGGCTACTACGGCGGCGAAGATATGGACGAGAAATCGTCCATGATGGCATATTCGGATGTATTGGTGACGGTTTACTCAACCATGCTGGTGGAGACGGCTGTCCATGATACGCCCATGATCGCCGCGACGATTGACGTCTCTGGCGGGTGGAATAAGCCGAATAAATTCTCGCTCTCACTCAAGGAGATCGGTGACTGGCCCACGCACAAGCGTTTTCGAGATGCAAAAGCAGGACGAGTAACAAGTAACGAGGTTGAGTTGCGTGATGCCTTGAATATGTACTTGAAAGACAAAACCATAGACTCTGCCGAGCGCCGAAAATTTATTGAAAATGAAATCACCTTCACCGACGCGACAGCGGGCAAGCGCACAGCGGAGTATATTCTTCGGGTGTTGAATCAAGTATCGGTTAAATAAGAAGCGGGCAACTCGTCGAAGAAGCGGGTTGTTATTTCATGGTAAAAATGGGGACTGGAGAACCAAATGAAACAGAAATTCCTGCTCGTCCTATCACTTTTTTCCATTCTCATTCTATCTGCCTGTGGCGGCGCAGAGGCAACCCCGGCGCTTAGCCCTGAAGATACGGCTGCCACCGCCATGGCAGAGGCGTGGATCGCCATCACCCAAACTGCGGCGGCATTACCTACCCACACACCCATCCCACCCACCTTTACTCCACAGCCAACAAATACGGCTTTACCCGTAATTGAACTTTTGCCGACGTTACCACCTGCCCCTGTGGTTGTGGCAACAGCCACTGCTGAGTGTATTACCATCCCGGTTCCTGAGCCAAAAGGTGCGTTGGTGAATGTTGAGATCTATAATGAATCTCAGGGCAGTGCCACGGTTGCGTTCGGTATGAATTCTGCGAACGATAAGAATGAATGTTTTTCCTATTCCCTTTCTCTGGGTAGAAATGATGTTTATATTGGCAAGGTGTTGGCTGGTTGTTATTGGGGCATTGCATGGATCACTGGTGATGAGCAATCGGTTGCCCGTTCTGGCGAATTGATGTGTCTGAGCGATCCGGCGTTTATTCATAAGATTAAGATCACTAAAGAAACATTCAATTTCAAATAACCATTCAATGAGCAAAGCCGGTTCGATGACCCTCTTCTATTTCTCGATTGCCTTGGCGATCGCCTCCAGTGCGTTCTATCACTTTGTTGCTAAAAGTACACCTGCAAATGTGAATTTTACGGTGTCTTTGTTGGTGACGTATGGGGTTGCTTTTGCAGCGACCCTTTTTACCTTTTTTTTCTTTCCCACATCAAGTATTGTGGCAGATCTAAAACAACTCAATTGGGCGAGTGTTGGGCTGGCAGTTGCCGTAATGGGGATCGAATTCGGTTATTTGTTGATGTACCGCGCTGGTTGGAACCTTGGTATTGCAGCAGTGCTGGTGACGGTGCTGGCTGCGCTCATTTTGGTGCCGGTGGCGATCTTTGTGTTCAAAGATAAACTCTCATGGGTCAACATTGCCGGAATGCTTGTCTGTCTTGCTGGATTGGTGATGTTGAATTGGAAGAGATGACAAATCTGCCAATCGGGCTTGCCTGACTTTTTGGTAGGAAACACTCAAGTATGCCCCAAAGATGA
>JBDKJK010000528.1:0-2953 GCA_039796675.1 Chloroflexota bacterium | reverse complement strand
CCAACAGGTGGTTGAGCAGATTATCCGCCCGACGGGGTTGATAGACCCCGAGGTGGTGGTGCGCCCGGTCAAGGGGCAGGTAGATGACCTGGTCGGAGAAATCAAGCAACGGGTAGAAAGAAGCGAGCGTATCCTCGTCACGACACTGACCAAGCGCATGTCTGAAGATCTGACCAAGTATATGAAAGAGTTGGGGATCAAGGTTAATTATCTGCATTCCGAGGTGGAGACCTTGGAGCGTGTAGCCATTTTGCGTGATCTACGCCTTGGCAACTTCGATGTGTTGGTGGGCATCAACCTTTTGCGCGAAGGCTTGGACTTGCCTGAAGTGTCACTGGTGGCGATTTTGGATGCGGATAAGGAAGGTTTCTTGCGTTCAGATACGGCGCTGATTCAGACTATTGGGCGTGCGGCTCGTAACGTGAATGGGCGCGTCATTATGTATGCCGACCGTATGACCGATTCGATGAAACGTGCCATTGATGAGACCAATCGCCGCCGTGCCAAGCAGATGAAATACAACGAAGAAAAAGGCATTGTGCCGTTCAGCATTTCGAAGGCGATCCACGACCTGACGGAAGAAATGTCTGCGAAGGCTGTGGGGGAGATGAAGGGCGAATATAAGGTGAAGGGCAAGGGTGATATGCCGCGCAACGAGTTGCGTCAGGTGATGCATGAGATGGAAAAGCAGATGAAGGATGCTGCGAAAAACCTGGAGTTCGAGAAGGCGGCTGCCCTGCGTGATGAGCTGTACGAGTTGAAGAGCCTGCTGGCAGAAGATGAAAGCCTCAAGCCATGGGAGCGCATCAAATTGCTTTCGGGTGAGGAAGAGTAAATATTATCAGTCCCCATCTATTCTTGGCTTGATAATGAGTGGTTTGGCGGTTAAAGACACGAGGACACCCGCAGAACGGGATGCCCTTGTGTCTTTTGCTTCTCATATTATTGTTTGATCAGTTTGGGGTGTTTGTGAATGCAGGGATAGAGCTGCCCATCCACGATCAAGATATGGTTGATGATCCAATCTGAGATTTCTTCGTGGATCTTTAGCGCCAGTTCGGTATTGCCGCCTTTTTCCAGAAACTGTGAATGGTATTTATCAAATGTAGTGACGAAAATTTGGTGGGCTTTATGGTTTTTCTCGGCAGCGGGGCAGTGATAGGTTTCAAAGCATTCTTCTTCATGCCCAAAGTGCCAACCGGCGTAGAACCGTAACCTTCCTAATATTCTGGCAATTAACTCAATCGCATGCCCCTCATTGATCGCATCTCCTAGCGAATTTAGGGTCTCGACAAGATATTTATGCTGGTTGTCAATTGTTTCCTCGCCGGTGCTTAGGGCATCGTCCCAGTGTAAAGGTTTTGGGGTATACATGTTTGTCTCCAGGCAACGTACCGAGCAAAGTGTATCAACTTGGGCGATTATATCCATATGGGTAGCCATGGATGTACCATTCTTGTCATAAAAATTGGCGGATGATCGTCACCCATATTTATGGTGGGAAAATTTCCTTAATAGTGAAATCGACCCAGAATAGCGAAGAGATGTTCGGAATGTTCTCAACCAGCCGGGTGCCAATCTCGCTGGGTGGATCTTGCAATTCCTGCCACCAGGCTTGGTCTGCGGGGTAGCCGAATTGATAGCCGACCGGGGCTGGTGCAAAATATTCTCCCCAGGCGCTAAAGTCTTCCATCAGATGCTCAAAGGATTCAAATTGTTGGCTGTCGTTGATGAAAACGATCCCATCGCGGTAGGTGGGCGGCATGAAGTCAGTTTCCCAGTGTTTGAGGAAGAGACGGTAATTTGGGTTATGGGCGCGAATAGCGTTGACCCACGCCTGTGCTTCTTCGTCTGTGATTGGGGTGCCAACCGGTGAGCCGTCTGATTTGTACCACTCCACATCCACGCCGAAGCCGATGACGGAGGGATGATGCTTGTATTGATTCAGCACAAGGTCGATCAGGGTCAGCATGTCGGCATTGCCTGGCTCCACTTGTAACCAGACTTTGAATCCGTTTTGGTCGAAAAGGTCGAGGGTTTGTGCGTTCATATCCACATAACCCGAGGTGATGTTGGGGTCGTCCGCCTTGGCATTGAAACTGAGATAGGTTTTCCCAGCGCCCATAAAATTGCCGACGATCCACAGCGCTTCGGGGTGTGAACCTGGGAACTTTGCAGACATTTCTTGCCCGACAGCCACCCAATATTCGGGACCCGGATTGCTGCCAATGCCATAAGTGGAAAAACGAAAACCTGCGCCTAAAGCCAGAGGTTCAGGCGTGGCGGTAGGGAGTGGTGCGGAAGTTACTGTTGGCACCGCAGGCGTAGAAGTGGATGAACAACCTGCCAGAAGTAGGGTTGCGAACAAAATGGAGAAATGGTGGCGCATGTTTGTTGTGTTCATTATGTCTATTCTACAACCTTCAATTTTAAAACCCGGTGCGGATATCAATAAAATGTGTGTCGCTAACTCCGTTGATCGTGAAGATCAAACGTGCGTGACCTTTGCCATAGGATTCTTCGAGCTTCCAGCGCCATTCGCATATACCGCTTTCATCTGCAGAGGTGTCCATTTCTTGTGTTTCGCCGGATGGTGCAATGAAGGTCAATTTGCAGGCTGTGCCGGGGTATGTTTCAAGCGAAACGGTGAGATAGTTTTTGATGAGCGCTTTATCGGGAATGGTGACTTTGTAATCTGCATCCAGAAATACTAGTGGTGTGGGGGTGAGCAGGGACTCAAGGTTTCGTCCCTGATGGATGACGCGGGCTGCAAGCCAAAGCAGGATGGCAGGGAAAATTATAAAGAGGACGATGCGGAATTTTCGCTTAGTGTGCATTTTATCTTTAAGGGTTCGTGTGACTTAATAGCCATTCCTGAATTTTATTCCACTTCTACCGGTTTTCAGAATCAAAACGCCTCTCAACCCATAGGACTGAGAGGCGTCTTTTCGTA
>JBDKJK010000527.1:0-4471 GCA_039796675.1 Chloroflexota bacterium | reverse complement strand
GAGGCGCCCTTCCGCCGCTATCAAGACAATGTTTTCATGGATATGGAAGCGGACGCCCACAGCCGCATCCGCTCGCTGGTGACGAAGGTCTTCACGCCCAAACGTGTAGAGAGCATGCGTGCCACGCTCGAACGCACCACGCACAAACTCATTGATGCAGTAGAAGTCAGCGGCAAAGCGGACTTTGTCCACGATATTGCTGAGCCGTTGCCGGTCATCATGATCGCAAGTTTGCTTGGAATCCCCGATGATCAAATTCAATATCTGCGCCCGTGGTCAAATGCAATCGTCAAGATGTATGAGCTCGGTTACACCGATCAACAGGTGGAAGAAGCCAACCGCGCCGCCACCGAGTTCATGGAAATGATCGGCGGGCTCGCTGCAGAGCGCCGCATTAAACCGCAGGATGATCTCATCACCGAATTGGTGCAGGTCGAGAATCAAGGCGATAAACTCACCGAAGACGAACTGCGTGCCACCGCTATCTTTTTGTTGAATGCCGGGCATGAAGCGACGGTCAACGGGTCTTCGCTTGGGTTGCGGGCACTCTTCCAGAAACCCGATCAACTCAAGGCGTTGAAAGAGGCGGTCGCTCAAGGCAACACATCCCTGCTCAAAACTGGCGTCGATGAAATGTTGCGCTACGAAACTCCGCTGCCGATGTTTGAGCGCTATGTCCTCGAAGATATGGACTTCAACGGAGTCAAGCTGGAGCGTGGTATGGAAGTGGCATTGATGTACATCTCGGGCAATCGTGACGAAGCCCGCTTCACTCAACCGAATGAGTTGATCCTGTCTCGTGAAGATAACCCTCTACTGACGTTTGGTCTCGGCACGCATTACTGCCTCGGTGCTCCGCTCGCGCGTTTGGAGTTGCAGGTGCTGTTCAGTGTGTTGTTCACACGCTGCCCGAACATCCGCGCGGCGGGAGAAGCAGAGTTTGGTTCCGGCTTCGTCATTCGCGGATTGAATAAATTGCCGGTGGAGTTCTAATACTTCTGACCGCCGACCATAGACCGCGGTCTGTGGTCGGCGGTCTATGGTCAAAATTATGTCAGCCCTCAAACCACCTCTTGACCCCATGATCTCGTCGCCAGATAGCAACGAGTATTTCAACTCGATCAGTCATCTCATTGGCGCAATCCTTTCGATCTCTGCATTGGCTGTTTTGGTTTCGCTGGCTGCCATTGCAGATAAACCCGCTCACGTGGTGGGATTTGCCATCTATGGCACGAGTTTATTTCTATCTTTTCTATTCAGTTGCTTGTTGCATTTCTTTCTGCTGTTCAACAAGTATTACCGCATCTTCGGCATTCTCGACCATAACGCCATTTACATTCTGATCGCCGGAACGTACACCCCCTTCTGCTTGACCATCTTCAGCGGTGCGACAGGCTGGGTGCTGTTCGGAATCATTTGGAGTTTGGCGGTTTTCTTTATCACACTCAAATCCATTTTCTTTGCAAAGATTCCCGTCTGGCTTTCACAGGCATCCTTCCTGCTCATGGGTTGGATCGTGGTCTTTCTCATTCAGCCTGCCTACACCCAGCTCGGCATGGGCGCTATCCTCCTCATGATCGCGGGCGGATTAAGCTACACCGTCGGCGCGATTAGTTTTGCAATTGGCAAGCCCAACCCTTTCCCACCGTATTTTGGTAATCATGAAATTTGGCATATCTGCGTATTGGCGGGCAATACATTTATGTTTTTGGTTATGCTGTGGCATGTGCTGCCGTTTTCGAACGTGTAAAACAACGTCAATAATGGTTAAGGAATTTTTGAAATTCACCACAGATACACGCGATGTACACAGATTGTGTGTCTGAATTTCGGCTAAACAATCAGCTTTTATCCTGTTATCTGTGTCCATCTGTGGTTTAGAACTGTCATCTGTTATTCACGTTAAAATACAGAAAATCCATTTGAAGGAAGTGTGCTCATGAAAATCGGCATCATTGGCGCGTTGGACGAAGAACTCATCCCCATCCGCGCACTCTCACAACACCTTGAAAAGATCGAACGCGGTAATCGCACCTACTGGCACGGCGACATGCACAGACATCAAGTCTATCTTACGCGCTGCGACCCAGGCAAGGTCAATGCGGTGATCGCGGTGCAGCAATTACTCGATTTCTTCCAGCCAGATGTCCTCTTCAATATGGGCAGTTCCGGCGCGCTCGCTCCCAACCTCGAAGTAGGCGACCTCGTCGTCGCCACCGACGCGATTCAGCACGACTTCGACCTGACCGGCTGGGGCATGAAACCCGGCGAAATCCTGTTCGATGTCGTCACTAAACCAGAGACAGGGCAACTCGGTTTCACTTCTCGCCACGCCTTCATCACCGACCCCAAGCTGACCGAGCTGGCATTTGCATCCGCCAATTCTGTTTCACTAGATGAAGTTGGCGGGCATGCCCCCAAAGTCTACCAAGGGCGCGTCGTCAGCGGTGACCAGTTCATCAGCAACGTGGAAAAAGCCGGTCAACTCCTCAGCATCCACAACGCCCTCGCCGTAGATATGGAAGCCGCCGCCATTGCCCACACCTGTGAAATCAACAAAGTTCCCTTTTTGTGCATCCGAGCCATGTCAGACAAAGCTGACCACTCCGCCAACGTAAGCTTCACCGACTTCCTCGTCGCTGCCACTGATAATTATGGCAAAGTCTTCGACAAGATCATTCAGCAGATTGGCAAGTAATACTTAACAGGCAAACGCTTAAGAATCCGCATTTTACCGTGCCTTCCGTATAAACCGTGTACGAGGTTTTTTATCCATTATTAATATCAGATACGCAGATTCTTCTTAAGAATTTCTGCGTACATCTGTGCTCGTCCGCATCCTATTTAAAAATCATGCAACTATTCTTCTACGGCTTTACCCTCTGGCTCGGCGCATACCTGCTTGCACGCACATCACAAAGCCGCACAGTACAACTTACCGGCTGGGGCTTGTTTGCCTATGCACTTGCCCTTGGCATTTATATCCTTACCAAGCAATTCTTTCTCATCCTTCTGCTCATCCCTACCCTGCTATGGATTGGCGCCGCCCTGCACCTGCTCCCCGAAGATAACCCACACCGAAACACCTACATCCGTGCCTGGGCAGTGACGTCCATTCCGCTGGCGATCCTCACCCAAGTCAACACCTGGTTCTCAGCCATCATCGTTTTATGTTTGCTCATTTCAGCGGGCATGGTCACACGGCTTGCATTTCGTTCCCAATACAAAAACACCTACACATTACTTGCCGTCATTGCGCTTTTTGTGGCGCTCAGTTCCGGCTTGCTCCTTCTCCCACTCAACTGGCTGCCGCTCAATTGGGGTTTCTCATTACTCGGCTTCGATCTGCTCGTCCTCGGCATTCTCATCACCACGCTCGATGCGTTTGATGAAGGCGAGTCAATTCGCGCTCATCTATTGCGATCTCTAATCTCCAATCTCTATTATGCCGGTGCGCTTCTACTAATTGCGAGTCTCTTCAACCCAACCTCTCCGCTCTTCATTGCCTTGCTCACATTTGGCATTCTCACTCAAACCTTTTCCAACCTCATTCAAAAAGGATTGGACTCTCTCACCCTACCCGCCCGTTTGAACGATCAACGCGCCACCTTGCGCCAAACAGCAGACGCGCTTCCGCTTCTTTCCCCGCTCGAACCGGATTCTGCCAACGAGGAGCAGTTCACCCGTCTGACTCGACGCGCTCTCTCGCACCTAGGTGACCTGCCAAAATTAGCAACCAACCCACTCGTGAATCTCCCCGCCGTGCAAGGGACAAATCCGCTCGACCGCGCACATTCGCTCAAGTCCCTGCTCACCCAAAGCATTCAAAAACTCAAACCGCAAACCGGCGAAACTTTTGGCACCAGCGATGCCTGGCGCTACTACAACGCTGTCTATTTTCCATACGTACTTGGGCTCAAACCCTACACCCGCCGTGCAGACCTTGCCACACTCGAAGAGTCTGCCCGTGCCACCCTAGATTGGTTCCAAACCTCCGTCCCCGAACGGACGTTGCACAACTGGCAAAATACCGCCGCCCGTTTGATCGCAGAAGACATTCGCAAATAAATTGGCAGTAGATGGCAGTCTTTTTCGTAGACATGGCAGCCCGCGAACTCCTAGAATGGGGCAAAGGAGAAACCAAATGAATACAACAACCAAAGATCTACATCTGTATCACATCCTGAATGCGAATGCCATGTTCTCATTCACAAGCGGGTTATTCTTCGTTCTAGGGAGAAACCCTTTGGGAGAGTTCCTGAATACCACCCCAACCGTGATGATCGGGCTTGCCCTGGTCATGTTCTTTTATGCAGGGCTGATCGCCTTCCATACCCAACGCAATCAGGTGACGCGCAACTTCACATTATTCACCGTGCTCGGAGATTCGGGCTGGGTGCTTCTCAGCATAGCCCTGCTCATCCTCCCCATCTTCAACTTCACAGCAGACGCAAAATGGGCGATCGGCATC
>JBDKJK010000526.1:0-4033 GCA_039796675.1 Chloroflexota bacterium | reverse complement strand
TGCGGGGCAACTTCGTTATTGCGATGATAGATCGCGTCGAATCCACCCCACAGAATCCGCCCGTCTGATGTCATTTGCGAATAATGAAATTGGTTGTTGATGTCGCTCAAGCCTTCGCGCCCATACCAACCGATCGCATCGTGTTGAGATTTTGAAAGCGGCTCGGTCATCAACACATAATCATAGACCGGCACCACATACAATCTGAGATGTTTGAGCAAAGGCGGGAAGGCGTTGGTTGCCATTGCCACTTTATGCGCCGTGACTTGACCCTGCGGAGTCTTAAGGATCAAGTGCTCGCGCTTCTCTTCCAAGCCGGTCACTGGTGTGTTCTCAAAAAAGCGGACTCCAAGCTGGAGACATGCCTTCTTTAAACCCCATGCCAAACGCGCCGGGTTGAGCATCGCATTCGACATGTCAATGGCGCCTGCGAGAAAGGTCGGCGAGTTGATGCGTGCGCGCATTTCGTTTTGATCGAAGAATTGTGCGGGCACATTGTATTGTTTGGCGAGTTCCACTTCTTCATGCAACTCTGCGATTTGATGTTCTTCGTTGGCAATGCCTACTTCTCCTGAGCGGATAAAGTCACAATCGATATTGAATTGCTTGATCGTGGCTTCGATGCCGTCGAGATTCTCATTGCCGAGTTGAATAAGTTTAGGGAGTTCCTTTGCCCAACGGCTTCGTCCGTTATCGATACCATGCGTAATCGAGGCGGCACAGAAGCCGCCGTTCCGTCCGCTCGCACCGATGGCGATCTCCCCCGCTTCAAGCAGAACAACATCCCGGTTCGGGTCGGCTTGTTTGGCTTGCAGCGCCGTCCATAAACCGGTGAACCCTCCGCCGATGATGGCGAGGTCTGTTTGGATCTGAGTTGTAAGAGGTGGGGTTGGTTCTGGTTTGGAGGGGTCGTCCAACCAATAGGGCACGTGCTTCACATCCGCAATCGCCTGCAGGCTATCTGGGCGCGGTGTGTTCGAGAAGAACATTGTGTCTCCGTTTTCGCGGTCCACCCGTTTCAGGGGGTGAAGTCATAGAGTGAAGATAGTGTAACGGGAGACTATCAGATTCGTCAAACTCCACTTTAGAGTGGCGTATAATTTAACTAGAAGTCATCTCAAAAATGTCATCCTAAGCGACAGCGAAGGATCTCTACGCCTGTAGTAAGAGACCCTTCGGTCACAAAGAACGCTCCCTCAGGGTGACATGGTGTTTTTGAGACAGGTTCTAAAAGAAATAAAAAAAGGATCTATCATGAACAGTTTCACTAGCAAACCTGAAAAGCAGCCCAGTCGTGGGTTTGCCACAATTCAGAAACAACTCATTACCATTACTCCAACTCTCCTCATCAGCACTGCTGTTGCCTTGGGTGGCTCTGTTTTAACAGTATTGATCGCAGAAATGACCGATAACCCAATCTGGAAACTAGCAAAAGACCCGTCTGAAGTGATGAACTTTCCATCCTACATTGGGATGCTTTCCAATTGGGGAGTTTTGCTTTGGATGACAGCAGCAGCAATCTGTCTATTTACTGCGATGATTATGAGAAGAAGTGGCGATTCAAGCCAGGCAAGGCAATTTATCTTTACCTCCGGCATTTTGAGTCTCATTCTTGCCGTGGATGATCTCTATCGTCTGCACGATTGGCTGCTTCCGCGCATGCTGCACATTTCCGAATTTTTCTTTTATCTACTATATCTTGTTCTGATTGCAGGTTATTTATTTTTATCCCTGCGCCAGATTCACCGATATGAATATATCTTGTTCTGGATATCTACCTCCTTGCTTGCCATCTCGCGCAGAATGTTTCTCCCAATCCCCTTCTTAAATGCATACATGACCACAGGCGACATGCTCAAATATTTTGGTATCGTGTTCTGGCTCGCTTTTTTTTATCGCACCGCATCACACGAGATTTCGTCTTTAATCCAACAACCCAAGCCGGGTGCTACACCTTAACCGATTTCTAACTCCTCCTTTATCCAGATCATTCCATCCTGCATAGACTCATCACTTACCCCATGCCCTAAGAGGGTTTTCCCTGCCACAGAACGGTGACACTTTCTTCTCATTCTCTCCTTGACAGGTTAGAAATTCTGTTCTAAAATCCGCCTTATCTTTAGAACACTCGTTCTAATCCAATCGACAAGGAGGTCGAAATGACTAATTACCGTCATAATCCATTTGGGGATGGTCTGAAACGTTTGTGGAACAACCTCATTCATAACCGCCAATTCAATCGGGGTGCCGCCTGGGGCATGATGATCATCGGTGCTCTGCTGGCGTTCGAAGTCTTCAACTTCAGCACCACCCAATATGCCCTGCACGACATGCTCGGCGACCTAACCTTCGCAGGCATGAAGTGGTCTACCATCCTCGCCATTGCATTCTGCGGTATCGACTTTGCCGGTATCGCCCGCATCTTCACCCCAGAACAAGGGCGCGATGAACCTGCCGAGGTCTACTATCTCTTCGGCGCATGGATCCTCGCTGCCGGTTTCAACGCCACCCTCACCTGGTGGGGCGTCTCGGTTGCGATTGCCCAAAATGGAAACATTCAGGGAACCGCCGCCTTGAGCTCCGAAACCATCACAAAGGTCGTGCCGATCTTTGTCGCTGCCATGGTTTGGTTGGTGCGGTTGCTCATCATTGGTACTTTCTCTCTCGCTGGAGAACGCATCTTCACTACAGCGCAAGCCAATTCGTATCAAAAGCCTGCGTACAACCAAAACACCTACAACCAACCACGTCCACAGCCGCAACCACAACAGCAACCTCGCCCGGCATATCAAAGCCAAACTCAGAATCCGCGCCCACAATACAACCAACCCACCAATCAACCGGTTCTGCGCCCTGCTTCACAGATCAATCGTCCAGTCAATGCTGCGCCCAGCTCACAAACCAACTTCCGCCCGGCGCCCAAACCTGTCTCTTCACAACAAACCTCCTTCATCCCGCCCGAGCCGACCTATCATCCCGTCTCCTATGAAGCCCGCAGTTCCGAAGGGAATGATCGCCGCTACGATGCATAGTGAAGTAAACAAGTAGACAAGTAAGTAGTTTAACAACTTCATATAAACTTTTCGAGCCGGGTCCCCAGACCCAGAAAAGAGACCTTAAGAATGCCCCGCGCTCGCTCTTCAAAAACCTATCCGGAAACAGCCGCCATCCCGCAAGACACTGGGAGCGGCTGTTTTTCTGGTTTTATCCTAGTCCCCTTTACCGTCATCTTCATCAGCGCCCTACTCGGGTTGCTTGCCATCACAAAAGCTAATCCACTTCCCAACCTCATAGTGGATACAATGCCCGATTCCACCTCTTCAAGCCTTTCCCCCATCTTTACAAAAGAAGTACTCTACTGGGCTGACTCTATCTCACGCTGGGCATCCGCCTCCAACCTCAACCCGAACTTGGTTGCCACCATTATGCAGATCGAATCCTGTGGAGATCCTCTCGCTACATCCAGCGCCGGTGC
This sequence comes from Chloroflexota bacterium, assembly GCA_039796675.1. Lineage (GTDB taxonomy): Bacteria > Chloroflexota > Anaerolineae > Anaerolineales > Villigracilaceae > Villigracilis. The sequence goes on along the minus strand of JBDKJK010000526.1, from coordinate 558 downwards.
CATGGGACTCTTTCAAGTAATGCCGTTTCACTTCTATGTGAGTGATGATCCCTACGACCCTGAAACCAATGCCACACGCGGACTGAATTACCTAGTCCATTCGCTTACCATAGCCAACGGAGATGCCCGCCTTGCCATGGCTGGCTACAACGGTGGCATCGGCGTCATCCATCGTTCCGAATGGAATTGGCACGCGCAGACAAAACGCTACGTCCAATTCGGGGCACCGATCTATTACGATGCCATCAGCGGAGTCACCTCCAGCAGCGCACTCAACGAATGGTATTCAAATTATGGTGTCAGTCTGTGCAACCAAGCCAGTCAACGCCTCGGCTTGCCCTAATCCCCCACTCACTACTCACTTAACAACATTCAACCAGATCACAAACGTTGTCCCTTCGCCTTCCTTTGATTCAACCTTGATCTGACCGCCATGCTGTTCCACGATCCACTTCGTGATAGACAAGCCCAATCCAAACCCGCTGGTCTTTGAGCGCGTGCGTGATTTCTCTGCGCGATAGAAACGCTCAAAAATATACGGCTGGTCTTCGCTAGGGA
>JBDKJK010000525.1:0-3192 GCA_039796675.1 Chloroflexota bacterium | reverse complement strand
TCTCCGTCTGCGCCCAGCGGATGAATTGCATGCGCCCGGCAAGTTTCTCGCCATAGTGAATGCTGAAGTTCACACGCTGGTCCATGCCGATGAGCAGGATGACGCCGTCTTCTTCTGCCATGGCGGAGATGGGAGCATACGGCTCGTGGGTGGTTTGAGCGTTGATCACATCATCCGCGCCGATGCCAGCAAAGGAAAGGATGGGGTGTAGGGAACGCTTTGCTTTGGAATGACCCAGCACAAGTTCAGGAAATGAGCCGAAGGCTTCGTCTGTTGGTGTGGACATGCTGAAAGGTTGAGCCAAAGAATTCACATCCGCTTTGGTATGGACGGGATGAAAGTCGATGGGCAGGAGCGATTTGGGCGTGAAGGTTGGGGTGAAGAATCCACCTGTGGTTTCGAGCAGGGAGGTGAGCAACGCATCCGCATCTACGGCTGGAGATGCGTGGACGAGCACAAGGCGTTTTCTCAGGCTTAGGTCGGAGAGAGCAGTTTTGAGTTTAAGAGATGAAGCGGGCATTTCGTCGAATTATTTTCCCTTCCAATTTGGTTTGCGTTTTTCGATGAAGGCTTGCATGCCTTCGGTTTGATCTTCGGTGGCAAAGAGTTGATAGAAGTCGCGCTTCTCAACGTTGAGACCTTCAGTAAGTGTGGTTTCAAATGCGGCGTTGATGGCATCCTTTGCCATGCGGATGGCGATGGGGGCGCGTGAGGCGATCTCTTCGGCGAAAGCCACAGCGGCATCGAGATACCCTTCAACGGGCACGATGCGATTCGCGAGACCAAATTGCTGTGCTTCTTGTGCGGTGAGTGTGCGGTTGTTGATGACCATTTCCATGGCGAGATGTTTGCCGACGAGACGAGCCAGTCTTTGTGTGCCGCCCGCGCCGGGGATGATGCCGATGGTAATTTCAGGCTGACCGAACTTGGCAGACTCACTGGCAATGACCATATCACACGAGAGCACGAATTCACATCCGCCGCCCAATGCCCAACCCGAAACTGCCGCAATGACCGGCTTGCGAATGCCGCGAATACGGTCCCAAATTTTTACGTGTTCATTGGCAATCATCTGCACATAGGTTTGATCTGCCATTTCTTTAATATCGGCTCCGGCGGCAAAGGCTTTTTCATTGCCGGTGACAATGATCGCGCCGACGGCTTCATCTTTATCGAAGGCTTCCAGCGCGTCGAAGACTTCGCCAAGCATGGTCAGGTTGAAGGCATTCATCGCTTGCGGACGGTTGAGCTGCACGATGCCTACTCGTCCGCGAGTTTCTGTCAGAATGGTGGTGTAGGTCATAATTCCTCCGGTGTGTAGAACATGCCTATAGACTTGTTCTACGGGCATTATAAAGGACGAAACCTCATGTTGTATGGAATATCCGCGCTGGGTATAATTCGGCGCACTGGAGCCAGATATGATCTTTCCCGAATGGACAACTCTTAACATTATCCTGTACTCGTTCTTCCTTCTACTTGCGCTGGGGGTTGGTCCTGCGGAATACTTTGGCGCATCCATGATGAATTACAGCAAGTTCCGCACCGGCAAAGGGATTCCCGGGCGGGTGGGCATGGCAATTCTCTATTTCCTGCCTGGTTTGGCAATTACACTCGTAGCATGGAACTATTTGCCAACAGCGAGTCTTGTGCAGTGGGCGGTGTACCTGGCAGTGGCGCTGCATTTTGCAAAACGTGTGTTCGAGTCGCTTTTCATCCACAAATATGCGGGCAAGATAGACCTATTCACCACTTTTATGATCGCCGGGTTCTATTCGCTGGCGGCAGGGATGATCGGCTGGCTCAACAACAATCCATTGCCCGCGCCAGATGTTTGGTTTTACATCGGCATTGGTTTGTACATCATTGGCATGGCGGGCAATTTCTACCACCACAAACTTCTCGCGGATCTGCGTAAGAACTCGCTCGATTACTTCATCCCAAAAGGCGGGTTGTTCGAGGTTGTGGTCTGCCCGCATTACCTTTTTGAGATCATCATCTGGCTGGGCATTGCCCTGCTCTCACGTCATCTACTCGCATGGATCGTTCTGCTCTTCATCGTGCTGTATCTCATCACCCGTAGTTGGCGCGCGCTCGCATGGTATCGCGAAAAATTCACCAACTTCCCAAAAGACCGCAAAGGGATTTTGCCTTTTGTGATGTAGCATAAACTTATACAATTGGAGAAACACATGAGCATTTTTCTAGTACTACACTCGCACTTCCGCTGGTTGGTCTTGCTGATCGCTGTCATTGCCGCCGTCAAATTTGCTATTGGCTGGCTGCGCGGCAGTTCCTATCAAAAGGTAGACCGTATCCTATCCGCTGCCTTTAGCGGCGCTTTAGACCTGCAAGTCACACTCGGTCTTATCGTCATCCTCTGGCTCGGCTTCGTCCCCGATGGTGGTGGCTTCCCGCGGTACCGCCTCGAACACGGCTTCATCATGCTCCTTGCCGTGGTTGTGGGTCACCTGCCCGCACGTTGGAAGAGCGCCGCAGATAGCGTCCGCTTCCGCAACACGCTCTTCTGCATCCTCGGCGCCCTACTACTTATATACGTCGGCGTTGCAACCCTCCCCGGCGGTTGGACTCGCTAACTCAACAAACAGCCCCGTGTATGCGGGGCTGTTCTTTTATCACTATGAAAAAAATCATCTTGCTTGGTCCTCTTCTTTTCGCCGTCATCCTGCTTACACTTACCCTCGTCGAATACGATTTTCTACTCAGCCTCGGCTGGCACCCCATCAACGACCCTACCTTCGACTGGCCCAGCGGGCTGGCGCTCGGTCGCTTTGGATGGATCATGACCACGACTTTTATAGCCACCGGACTCATTATGACCCTCTTCGCCCACCGCCTCTTTCTGGACCTCAAGCTGACTCGCGCTTCCAAACTTGGCACCACACTGGTGGCATTTGCCGGTCTATTCCTCGCCGCCCTAGCCTTCACCACCGACCCCACCATCCGCGACACCCCCGCCACCTGGCATGGACGTTTGCACGACCTCTCTTTCGTTTTGCTGGGTCTCACACTTTTCCCTGCCATGATCATCCTCGGCTTCGCCTTCCGCGCCGACGAACGCTGGAAGAATTTCGCCGTCTACACTTGGGGTACGCTCACGTTGGCGGGTCCGGCTTTCTTCATTAAGGGAGCCGCATTTTACATCTTTCTGTTTGCCATCTTGCTTTGGAA
>JBDKJK010000524.1:0-3185 GCA_039796675.1 Chloroflexota bacterium | reverse complement strand
CCAGTATCTAGTTGCATCACGTGATGCGCGTTCTGCCATTTTGGATCGCAGCATTTATGAAGATACCCATATCTTTGCTCGTGCGTTGCACCACCTTGGGAATTTAAATGAACGCGATTATCTTGCCTATCGTAAATTGTTCGAGTTGGTGGTGAATGGACTGCCGCGCCCCGACTTGTTGATCTATCTCAAAGCGCCGGTGCCGGTGCTTATGGAGCGCATCCGTCGCCGCGCACGGAATATGGAAACCGGTATCACATCTGAATACCTGACTCTGCTTGATTCATTTTATGAGGAATGGCTCGGCTCATTCGATCTGTGCCCGGTGCTTGCCATTCATACCGATAACCTCGATTATGTGAATTATCCCAGTCATCTCGATCTCGTTGCCCAACGCATTCAAGACAAACTTGCAGGGAAGGAAATTATGGAATTACGCGGAGACCTAAGTGAATAGCCCCAAAAAAGAGAGCACTGTTTTCCTTAATATCCCTTTGTTTCGGGATATTCCAAAAATGGAGCTTTACCAGCTCATTAATGAATTGCCTATCGAAAATTTCAAGGATGGTGATTTCATTTTTCGTGAAGGCGACGCTGGCAATAGTATGTATGTGGTGATGACGGGAGAGTTGCATATCGTCCTTGCGGCGGGTTCAACGGATGAGATGTTCCTGCGCCGTTGTGGACCCGGCGAATATGTAGGCGAAATGAGTTTGATCATGCCGAAAGGCAAACGCACCGCAAGTGTGCGCGCTTCGAAAGACAGTCGTCTGTGGGTGATGAACCGCGACAAGTTCAATGAATGCCTTCAACGCTGGCCCCTTTTGGCGTATTCAATGGTCTCGATCATGAGCGAACGGCTGGATTCTTCTAATGAGTCTGCATTCCATGATCTGGTGGCAAAGAACCAGGCGTTGCAAGAGGCATACGACGAGCTCAAAGAGGCGCAAGATCAACTGATCGAAAAAGAACGCCTCGAGCGCGAACTGCAAGTGGCAGCAGATATCCAATTAAGTATTTTGCCAGATGTACTGCCCGATACTGAGGAATTCAGTTTCGGCGCGCGCATTTTACCTGCCCGTCAGGTAGGCGGTGATTTTTATGATGTCTTTGAACTCAAAGACCATCGCATTGGCATTCTTATTGGCGATGTAGCAGATAAAGGCGTACCTTCGGCTTTGTTCATGGCGCGTGCGCATGCGCTCATTATGGCTGAGGCGGATATTGGCGCAACCCCGGCTGAAGTGATGAACCTGGTCAATACCCATATTACGCGGCTGCAAAAGTCGACACAGTTCGTTACCGTGTTATATGGCATTCTTGATCTCAAGACACGTGAGTTTTCTTATGCGCGCGCGGGGCACGAGCCTCCCTTGATCATGCATACGGATGGCAGTGTCGAGCGTATGCCGCATAGCCCGGGCATGGCGATTGGTTTGTGGGAGCCGGTGACGCTGGATGAGAAATCGGTCAAGTTGGTCGCTGGAGATACCCTCATCCTTTACACCGATGGCATGACCGATTGTCGCGACCCGAAGGGTGAAGCCTTTGGCTTGGAGCGCATCAAGCAGACGCTGGGCGATCTGGCGAAACAAAATGCACAACAAATCTGTAATACACTTCTTGAAACTCTGCAATCCTACCAGGATGGTTCCAAGCAAGATGACGATGTGACTCTAGTAGCAGTGAAAGCAAAATAAAAAAAAGACCTCCCTTTTGGGAGGTCTTTTTTTTAGCGTAGGGCTTGTTCCAAGTCTGCAAGCAGATCATCGACATTTTCGATGCCTACCGATAAACGCACCAAGCCGGGGTCAACTTCTAATGTAGAACCTTGTGTGGAGAGATGCGTCATCGCCGCAGGGACTTCGATCAGCGACTCAACCCCACCGAGCGATTCAGCCAGCGTAAATATTTTTGTAGCTTCGGCGACTTTGACCGCCGCCTCGCGCCCATCTTTCATGATGAACGAGATCATCCCGCCGCCATTTTTCATCTGTCGCTTCGCCACGTAGACTTGTGGGTGACTCTCATGAAATGGGTAGATCAGCCGTTTGACGTTTTTCTGCTTCTCTAAGAACGCCACGATCTTCTCTGCGTTTTGAGCGTGCCTGTCCATGCGGATTGGGAGAGTCTTGATTCCGCGCAGCACGAGGAAGGAATCCATCGGTCCTTGCACGCCGCCGATGGCATTTTGGAGGTACGCAAGTTTTTCACCGAGTTCCTTGTCTTTACCAATGACTGCCCCGCCGACCACATCCGAGTGACCGCCGAGATATTTTGTCATCGAGTGCACGACCAAGTCTGCGCCCAATTCGAGCGGACGTTGGAGATAAGGCGTGGCGAATGTGTTATCCACTACCAATAAAGGTTTGTTCGGGTGATTCTTCACCACCTCTGCCACCGCACGAATGTCAGACACTGCCAGCAGGGGATTGGTGGGAGTCTCCAGCCACACGATGCGCGTGGACGGGGTTAAGGCTTCAGCGAGATTCTCAGGATCGGTCGTGTCGGCAAATGTAAAGTCCAGACCGAAGCGGCGTAGTATTTTGTCAAAAAGACGGAAAGTGCCCCCATATACGTCATTACCTGCCACGACATGGTCGCCTTGTCCTAACATGCGCAACACAGTATCCGTCGCTGCCATGCCAGAAGCGAACGCCAAGCCCCATTGTCCGCTTTCGAGCTCGGCGAGACAATCTTGCAGCGCCTTGCGAGTGGGATTCAACGTGCGCGAATATTCATAGCCCTGGCGCGGCTTGCCAATGCCGTCCTGTTTATATGTGGATGTGAAATAGACGGGCGTCATCACGGCGCCGTTGTTCGGGTCGGGTTCTTGCCCTGCGTGGATGGCGAGGGTTTCAAATTTCATTTCGTCTCCGTTAAGTAAGTGTCATTTTGAGCCATGTTCTTGTTTTTGATTATAAACTCTCTTGCTTTACTCTTTTTCTTCAATTCTTTCTTTTGCATGTCTAATAAACCCAAGCGTTTCTTCTAAATCAAGCGTTGCTTGCTCGTGGTTTGAAACGGCTATGGCTTTATCGATCAACAACTGCCATTTTGAATCTACTTTTGCCCGCGTCCATTGTGCAGCTTTGGGCTTTGATGTGACCGTTCCATGCTTGAGACCATGCAAGACTCGACACATGGTAATGACTGCAAAGGAACGATAGCCATCATCATGGTCT
>JBDKJK010000523.1:0-5241 GCA_039796675.1 Chloroflexota bacterium | reverse complement strand
TAACTAGTACGCCATTTCCAACCATTGGCATCACCCCAATAACAGAAACGCTTCAACCCTCACCGACTACCACCCAATACATTGAGTCTTGCTACAATTCAGCCTTCGTCAGCGACTTGACGATTCGAGATGATACAGTCTTAATGCTCGGCGAGACATTTAAGAAAATATGGCGCATCAAGAACACCGGCACATGCGCATGGAAGAAAGACTTCGCCATGACCTTCTTTAGCGGCACCAGTATGGATGGGCTAACCTCTCCCATTAATCAATATGTAGCGCCAGGCAATACTGCCAAGATCAGCGTCCCCATGACCGCGCCGAAAACCGAAGGGACATACACCGGTTATTGGATCCTATCCACCTCAGATGGCACAAAATTTGGTCAAGTAGTATATGTTCGTATCATCACCTCAAAAGAAGAAACTACAGAAGAACAAGAATAATAGATAACAAAACGCCGAAATGCGTCACTTGTTGACTTCTATAGACTTTATTTGATGGATTGACAAATAATAAAATAGTTACATTTATAAAACAAAAAACATCCCGAATAAAATAGTTCGAGATGTTTTTTGTTTCGCCAAGAACAGTCTATTATTTTGTAAGTGTAGCTCGTTGTGTCACATAAATGAGGGCGCAAAGCAAGAGCAAGTTCATAATTATCAGAACAATTACTGCCCAATTTAAAGCAGGTTGCATACCAGACTCCATAGAAATCACCTTTGCATGAAGTGCATCCACTTCTACTTGCAGGGATTGATTTTGCTGGTAAAGCGCCTGAATCGACGCAAAAGCCACCCCATCAGCATCAACTGTGCTGATATGCTTATCATCCACACCCAACCCAAAAGCGGCGTAAAAATCCTGTGCCATGGGTCCTATATGACTATTCTTACCATCTGTTTCGATATAATTCCAGGTCGTAATCGGAATCGCAGATAACCGTTCCAAAATTGATTGCGGGTTCACTGCAGCAAAATTTTCTTTGGCATGCCTGTCTGAAGAGATGTTGAAGGCAGTAGCATTGATCGGTCCTTGAACGGTTAACGTCCCATTGGATGCCAGCGACATCTTTGTAATGCTATTAACTTGAAATGCAAAAGGCGAGTCGGTGGTCGTGCCGATTGTTGCCTGGTTTAACCCGGCAGCAAACCTTAAAATGGCACCGTCGGTTCGGCGCACAATCAGAGTTGAATTAGTACCTGTATTAGCAACATCTAGGTCTGCTGTTGGAGAGGCAGTTCCCACACCAACATTTCCATTTGCGGCAATATCAAGCGAACTGGTTGGCGCTCCGGGGCGAATACGGAAAGAAAGCCTGCTTCCACCAGTCACATCACGGACAAAGAAATTTGCTTCATTTGCACCAATATCCCACGTTTGAGCAGAAAAACCGCCAGAATTATTTTGTTCCAACCGAATTCCAGGGGTGTCACTTCTATTAATATGAAGGTCCAATACAGGTGTACTTGTGTTTGAACCAATATCACCATTACTGCTCACAAATAAGGAGTTTGTAGGCGCGCCTGCCGTCACCTTGAATGGGGTTTTTGCTCCGGTAACATCTTCAAATGCTAGGAAATTCGCGCCGCCATCTCCCTGGTCGTTCGCAACAATTCTCCAGTCATTGGAGGGAAATGTGCCCACGCTGGTATCATTAAAGAATATGCGCAAATTATTTTCTTTTAAGATAACCGTATCGAAACCGAAATCTTCGTTATTTACACAATCAAACCCGGTACACAGACTACCTATAATGATCATGTCATCCGCTTGGACAACATCTTGCGCAGACAAGCCGCCATCCATGCCTGTGGTGGACAGAAACAACTCGCCCTCAATAAAAAAGCCGCCTGAAACAGAAAATGCACCAGATTGGATCAATCCACTCTGATCATTCATTCCAATACCACGGTATGCCTGATCGCCCGAGGCATTCTGCTGTATATCTGGCGCTAATACAACTTCAAAATTATAGGTCCCATCTAACAACCCGTCATTGGAGAGGCTTGGCTTGGCACCGCCGGAATATTGTTCTCTAAAATAATATCCCCCCGGTCCCGTCACTGTAATCGTAATGGATTTCATACCGCTCACCAAAGGGATCCAGGTAACAGATGCAGATTCGATCTGAACTTCAACAATTGCGTTATCATCCCCACTTTCTGCTGCGGCTTTTGAACTGACGAAAAGAGTAGACAACACTGTCAAAATCACCACTGCGAATAGAAATGTCTTTTTCATTTTCTTTATCCTTTGTTTTAACAATACGAAATGTACATCTATATATTAATCCAAATTGTACCAAATAACTCAGGTTATTCGGTGGGGATGCGCTAAGGATTTGCAGATGAAAAGCTGAATCGCCGCCCTTGGCGAGAGATTACCCGCACACCTGTTCTGGCAGGCAATGCCATTTGAGTACTACCAGATGGGCTTAGTTATATTCTGAAATTTTCAAACTGAATATAAATATACTGCCTTGCCCCTCACCCGCGGACTCTGCCCAAATGCGCCCGCTGTGCGCTTCGACGATATGCCGCGCAATCGTCAGCCCGATGCCGGATCCGCCGCCTGCATTGCGAGAGCGGGATTTATCCACCCGATAGAAGCGAGTGAAAATATTGGCGAGGTGTTCTTGCGGGATACCAATGCCAGTATCTTTGACCGAGATGTAAATTTCATTTCCGTGTTGTGATGCAGAAATCAACACTTTGCCATCTTCGGGTGTATATTGAATGGCATTTGCCGCTAGGTTGACCAAGACCTGCGTGATGCGGTCTTCGTCAGCGAGAACAAGGTTGAGGTCAGCGGGCAGGTTCGAGCGGAGGGTGATGCGTTTTGCCGTCGCCTGGGGAGAAAGCCGTTTGAGTGTAGTCTGCACCAGTGTAGAAACGCTCACGGAGCGAACATCCAAAGAGTAAGCTTTTGCTTCAACTCGGCTCAACTCTTGCAGGTCATCGACAAGGCGTGAGAGACGGTCGGCTTCATGATGGATCTGGTTGAAGGTTTCGGGGTTGGTGGGCAACACGCCATCAACGAGACCTTCCATATAACCTTTTATAGATGTAAGCGGCGTGCGCAATTCGTGAGTCACATCACCGATGAGCTGGCGGCGCATGGTCTCAACTTGCTCTAATTGTGAAGCCATATGATTGAAGTGCGTGGCGAGTTGGGCGATCTCATCCAAGCCATGCGAATCCACACGTTCATCATAATGTCCTTCAGAAATGCGCTGACTGGCAGACATGATGGCTTGCACTGGTGAAATGATATTGCGTGAAAGCAGCCAGCTAACCAGTACAGCGACTACGGCGGCAGCAAGCATGGCAATTAAGAGCGCTTCGTTAAATGAGGCTTGAAAGTTTTTGTAAAAATTTGCCATCATGCCGCGCCCCTGTCCCTGTCGCATCATTCCCGCGCCCATTTGTTCTTCCATAAACGCAAGGTGACGCACATATGCGCGTGGCGTGGTGATCTGCGTAGCGACCCAAATGACGGAGACGCCCACCAGCAACACGGCTAAGTAGGAAAGAAAAAGTTTTAATCCCAAACGAGCGCGAATGTAATTCATGAAACCTCTATTTACAACGGCTCATCATCAAAACGGTACCCCACCCCACGCACCGTGGTGATGAGTTCTTCATTGCCAATTTTTTGGCGCACATGCCCAAGGTGAACATCTACCACGCGCATTTCTCCAAAATATTCGCCGCCCCAAATTTTCTCGAGCAACTGTTCACGCGAAAGTACACGACCATGATTTTCAGCCAACGTTTTGAGCAATTCAAACTCGATGGAAGTCAACTCAATGGGATTTTCATCCACAGTAACCGTGTGCGCACCCACATCCACTTTAACACGCCGAAACGATATCACGCTTCTCTCTCCGACCGAGCCTGTCACTACTTGCAGACGGCGTAACGCCGCCTTGACTCGTGCCGTCAACTCGCGCGGACTGAACGGCTTGGTGACATAATCATCGGCACCGACAGACAACCCGATAATCTTATCGGTCTCTTCAGTGCGAGCGGTCAGCATGATGACATACACTTCCGATTCGCGGCGCAGGCGCGAGAGCAGTTCGATCCCGTCGATTCCGGGCAGCATCAGGTCGAGGATGATGAGGTCGGGTTTAAAGGCGCGGGCGGCTTTCAACCCGGCGTTACCATCGGCAGCCGTGAAGACTTCATAGCCTTCAGGCTTGAGATAAGCGCTGACGAGATTGGTGATGGAGGGTTCGTCGTCGATGACGAGGATCTTGGTCATAGTGGAATTCTACCTGTAGTTTTGTAAATCACTACCACTAAGGGTCACAAAGTATCATTAAGGAGATTTTTTGTTTTTCCTTTGTGTACCCTTTGTTCCTTTGTGGTTTTAGAATTTTTATTGGAGTTATGGTATCCAAATTATAAAAAAACATATTAAACCTTTTGTAAAGATTCGATAAAGAAACCTAGTTTTGCATTGACGCCCTTACCTGCCAAAGATAATATCCCGCCATCAAAAAGTGACAGTTCCCACCAAGGTGACTGTCACTTGCCATTCTATATAGAGGTATCTCATGCAAAACAAAACTCTCAAAACCATTCTCACCATTGCGTTGACGGCGGTCATTACCGTGATCGCTTTTATCTTGCTCATGCCAATCCTCGGTCCGCGCTTTATGCATCCGCTCATGGCTGGACGAATGGAGAGCATGCATGGCAACTCCGCCGCCCCTAGCGAATTGGACTACGCCACCGAGCGCACAACCGATAACGGCACCTTCAAGGTCTCGTATACCAGCGAAAACGCCATTGCAATCAACCAGATGCACACGTGGACTTTGCACGTCGAAACCGCAGACGGTCAGCCGGTGGAAGACGCCACCATCACTGTCGATGGCGGCATGCCACAGCATGGTCACGGCTTGCCCACTGCCCCGCAAGTGACCGAATACCTCGGCAATGGCGATTATTTAGTGGAAGGCATGAAATTCCAAATGGGCGGCTGGTGGGAAGTGAAGTTCAACATCAGCGCAGGTGACCTGACCGACACCATCACATTCAACTTAACCTTGGAAGGCTAATCCATGTCTGAGCGCAGCAAACTTCTGGCAGGGTTGGGTTTGTTGATCGTCCTCGTGGCGGGTGGTCTGGGTTACATCTTCACCCGCCCCACATGGACAGAAGCGGAACTCGTCACGCTGAAAACCTTGTGGATCGGCAGTCTGCCGCCGCTCGCGCCTGACCCGTC
>JBDKJK010000522.1:0-7449 GCA_039796675.1 Chloroflexota bacterium | reverse complement strand
CTTGATGGTCACAAAAGCTACCAGCCTGATGGTCCACCCGCCGGAATTTACGATCTCGCATTTTCCCCATACGAAAATTTATTAGCATCAACTGGCATTGACGGGACAGTAAGATTATGGGATATAAAAACCGGGAAAGCCCCGTGGGTTGTAGATATGGGACGTTCTATGTCCAACGTTGAATTTAGCCCTGATGGACAATACCTCTTTGCAGGCGACTTTGAGGGAAATGTGTATGTATGGGGTATAGGTCAATAATAATATTTGATGTAACATCTCGGTATACATCTCGCCTCCCGCAGATTCTGACTCCGCTCGGCAGTGATTATCACGGCTGGCAGAGTCACACCTACGTGCCTGCGGATGTGTGTCCATTTAGGTAACAACTCAGGTGACAGTCAGCTTGAAGCTGACTGTCACCTTTTGTAACTTGATATAATCACACTACTTCAACACGGAGGGCACGGGATGTCTAAAGTCTACGACTATGTGATTATTGGAAGCGGCTTTGGGGGAAGTGTATCTGCCATGCGGTTGACCGAAAAAGGCTATTCTGTTTTAGTCCTCGAAAAAGGCAAACGATTCGAAGATAAAGACTTTGCCAAATCCAACTGGCAGTTCTGGAAGTACGTTTGGATTCCTTTCCTGCGGGCGCATGGCATTTTGCAAATCTCCATCCTTAAAGGCGTGATGGTCTTGCACGGCGCGGGCGTAGGAGGCGGCAGTCTCGGGTATGCCAACGTGCTCGAAGTTCCCACCGACGAAACCTTTGCCACCCCAGCGTGGAGTCAACATATCCAATGGGGCGAGGTGCTTCGTCCGCATTATGAAACGGCGAAGAAAATGCTTGGTGTGGCACGCAACCCCAAACTTTGGAAAGCGGATCTACTGCTCAAAGAAATGGCAGAGGAACGCGGCATGGGTCACACCTTCCGTGCGACAGATGTCGGCTCCTACTTCGGGGAAGCTGGGGTGACCGTTCCAGACCCTTACTTCGCTGGAGAAGGTCCCGCCAGAGCAGGTTGTCAACACTGTGGCGGCTGCATGGTGGGATGCAGGCATAACGCGAAGAATACGTTGCCTAAAAATTATTTGTACTTTGCAGAGAAACGTGGGGCGGAGATACAAGCTGAAGTTGAGGTAATCGACGTTCGACCTTTGACCTTTGACGAGAATGAGTCCAAAGTCGAAAGTCAAAGGTCAGAAACTCGCTACGAAATCAAGTATTGTGACTCAACCAAGTTATTCAAGCAAACAAACACTGTCCACGCAAAGAACGTCATCTTCTCAGCAGGCGTAATGGGAACGATGAAGTTACTTCTCAATCTGCGCGACGTGAAAAAATCACTGCCGAAATTATCCGCGAAGTTGGGGACAATGGTGAGAACCAACTCCGAAGGTCTGCTCGGAAGCGTGGCTCGTAAATTTGATATTAATTATTCAGAAGGCGTATCTATCTCTTCTATTTACAACCACGACGAGATGACTCGCATCGAACCTGTGCGCTACCCTGATGGTTCATCATTAATGCGCTTTCTAGCAGCACCACTCATCGACAAGAACTTCAGTATTCCGCGCCGTATTCTCAATTTTCTTGTCTGGGGGTTCACCCATCCCATTGACTTTGCAAAAGCGCTTTTCCTGCCGGGCTGGGCTCACAACGTGACCATTCTGCTGGTGATGCAACATGCTGATAATCGTATGCGCTTCAAGATCGGTAAAAGTGTTTTCACACTCTTTCGTACCGGCATGGTGGCAGAGGAAGAACCTGGCTATACCATCAACGCGCAAGTGGAAGGCTCGCACGAAGTGACCAAGGAATTTGCCAAACGTACCAACGGTGTAGCGCTTGGCTCCATTGGCGAAAATTTGCTCAACCTGCCCACCACTGCACACATCCTCGGTGGCGCACCGATTGGCAAAAATGCCGATGAAGGGTTACTTGACGAAAATTTTGAAATTCATAATTACAGCGGCTTGTATGTGATCGATGGTTCCGTGATGCCTGCCAACCCGGGCGTGAATCCGTCGCTGACGATTACGGCATTGGCAGAATATGCCATGAGCAAAATAGATGGCAGACGATAGACGATCGTCCATGGTCAATGGTCTGTTCAGAACAGTGTCGGCTGAAAAGGCTCGCTCGGGGTTTCAATGTCGTCCCATGGAAGTGGGGCGATTTTGATTCGGGAAGAAATTTGCTGATGGAATTCTTTGGCGATGAACGGAGCCAGATAGTTATCGGGCGAATGGCAAAAGACGAACGCTTCTTTCCCCACTGATAACTGATCGGTGATTCTGGGAGTCCATTCATCCATCCAAGGCTGGTTGTGACTCATTTCGGGGTGACCAATAAACCGTAGAAAGGTAAAATCTGCAGTCACTTCTTCGAAGACGGGCACATTGGGTTTGCGTTCTCTTGCTTCTAATAAGCTTTCATAAGCACTGCCTTGAATAGACTCATCCCCCGCTAGGTCACGGATTGGGCGGGTGTCAATGACTACACGTGCCATGTTATGGTCAGCTAATACTTTATTGAGTGCGGTACGATGCTCGTCCTCAAACCAGTCGAGATGGCGGACTTCCACGCCAAGGCGCACATCCTTTGGGAATGCGGACAAAAAAGTGGCAAGATCAGGCATCAGCTTGGGAGAATAACTGGGGGGCAGTTGCAAAAACATCGGTCCAAGTTTTGAGGCGAGCGGGCGCATGGTATCCACAAAACCATGGGCGCGGTCAATATAATCCTTGAGAGTTCCGTTGTGGCTGATCGCTTTGGGAATTTTGAGGCAGAAGCGAAAATCATCTGGGGTTTGTTCGACCCACGATGCGATGGTTTGTGGCGCAGGCACGGCGTAGAAGGTAGTGTTGCCTTCAATGGTGTTGACACGCCGCGCATACTCGCGCAAAAATTCTTTGGGCTGAGTACCTTTTGGGTAAAAATTCCCCACCCAGCCTTTGAACGACCAAACCGGGCAGCCAAGATAAAGAGACATGCAGCAATTATAAAAGAAAGCGCTTTTTGAAGGGGTAAAATAAAGCCAATCACACCACGCCTAGAGCATAAGATGGCAACTACATCAAACAATAGGAAAAAAAATAAAATGGGTTCCGAAACCAAACGTTCGAGCATTGCAATCGTGATCGTGTTATTGATCGCCACTGGGCTGGCATTTGCCGGAAGCCAGGGCGGGTATCTTGTAAATGGATTTCCTGTGTTCGCATTGTGTGTTGCGCTGGCATTCATCATTCAATGGTTGGCGTTCGTCCCGGCTTTTGCGTATCGCACTGAAAAATTCTACGATCTGACCGGTTCCATCACTTATCTCACTGTGGTAATGGTTGCCGTGCTTCTGAGCCCAGGTATCGATACTCGTTCTTTGTTACTAGCAGGTATGGTTGCCATTTGGGCAATTCGGCTGGGATCATTTCTTTTCACACGCATTCGCGCCGCTGGAGAAGATCGCCGCTTTCGGGAGATTAAACAATCTTTTGCCCGCTTCCTGATGACCTGGACCCTGCAGGGGCTTTGGGTGGCTTTTTCTCTCTCCTCAGCCTTAGCCGCCATTACATCGAGCGTCCGCAAAGAGTTGGATGCCTTCGTTGTGATCGGTTTTCTCGTTTGGCTCTTCGGCTTTGGCGTTGAAGTGATTGCAGATAAACAGAAAAGTGACTTTAACTCCCTGCCCGCCAACAAGGACAAATTCATCCGCAATGGATTATGGTCATGGTCACGTCACCCGAATTATTTTGGTGAGATCGTATTATGGATCGGCGTAATGATCGTTGCCATGCCCATTTTGCAAGGCTGGCAATGGGCAACTCTCATCTCACCCATCTTCATCATCATCCTACTCACCCGAATCAGTGGCGTGCCCATGCTCGAAAAACGCGCCGATGAAAAATGGGGCGGGCAACCTGAGTACGAAGCTTACAAGGCAAATACCTCGGTGTTGATCCCCATGCCGCCAAAGAAATAAAGTGAGAGTTCAACCTCTTGCAAAAGTCAGTTTTGCTACAGAGAAAAGAAGAGAGTTTTAGAGGCTTTCTCAGATATCCAGTGTGCTCTGCCTGCACCTCAGTGCAGGCAGAGCACACGTCCCGTAAATAAGATTGGGGTCTATTAGGCTACAGTGCCTAAAAAAATTTTATCGATGAATAACATTTTCTTTTGAATTTTTTACAGTAATGGGTCCAACTTTTTCCCAGACATTGTTATAAAACGTAGCAATATAGTAATCGCCTGAGGCAACAGAAAATGAAACATTGCCTTTGTCATCTGTAAAACCATCCATAACAAAATTCCCGTTTACATCATAAAGCACAACACGAATTCCGGCACGGTTATTATTTCCGCCAGGTTTTTTATTTATAACTACCTTAATTCGCATTTCGATATCATCTTCATTTTCATCTTCATTTTCATCTTCATTTTCCTTCTCTCCGGCGCCGCCATTCGGCGAGGATAGGGTAGAAGCTGGCGCTCGTGTTGGGTCTGGGTCTACAGGTGCAGGCGTAGCTGTAGGCACTTGAGTAACTTGTGAAGGAACTGGTGTAACAGAGGGAAATACTGTAGATGTTACAACCGGGGTTGCTTGTATTTCAGCCGCCTTACATGTTTCGTTGCCCAGCCCGGCACAAATCTTTAAAAAGCCACCCTCTACTGACCCTCCAACCAAAACAAGGCTAAAGATCACCAGCACACCGATTATCGCAACCAAAAACACATACTCCACTAATGCTTGCCCACTGCTTTGTGATACAGGTTGAGGTGAAAGACCAAAAAACTTTTTCATCTTTTTATCCTTTCGCTTATTGACACTGAAGTTCCACTCCAATTTGCGGGGTTTCCCCCAAGCCTTCAAAAGAGTCTAAAGAACTGATCCACTCTTCATTTGAAGATTGAAGTGACTTTTCAAAATAATTTTTGGCAGTGCTGCAATCGCCTGAAGCAAAGACCGCCCATCCCAACGCATTCAATGCCCGCGGGTCTAATGCGTCAAAATACAACCAGGTGTTGAAATCGTTTAGCGCCGCATCGAAATGCCGCTCGCGCATCGAGAGCCAGCCCGATGCTTCTAAAAATTCTGGCTGCAAGTCAGTGGGTAAATCTTTTTGTACTGATACAAGCTGCGTACGGGCAGCAGCATAATCTTGAAGCAAATACTGAGCCCTAACCAGCATAAGCGCAATATCTTTACGATCAGAGAAAAGCTCCACAGCCGTTTGCAGATCCTTACGTGCTGCCTCATAATTGCCCAACTTCATCCATACTGAAGCACGAGAAGGCAACAAATACTCTGCATCGAAACCCGATTCCTCTGCCGCATTAAAGTGCCCCACAGCTGCATCCAACTCGCCGCGCCGTGCTAACACACGCCCAAGGTAATAATTCACCGTAGCATCTTGCGGGCTATATACCCACGCCTCCGTAAAAAATGCGTAAGCAGCTTCATAATTTTCACGCCGATATTCACCAAGCCCAAGATATTGATATGCCGCTGCATGATGGGGCGTCAACTCCACAACGCGCCTCAAACGAGAAGCAGATACTTCATAATTTCCTAATTGATAAGAAGAAAGCCCTGCCCCGAACAGGCTGGATACTCGATCAGGCTCCATCTCAAGCGCCCCTTCAAAATGACCAAACGCCTCTGCATCACGCCCAAGCTGATACTCTGCCCATGCCAGCTTTTCATACACCGCAGCATTTTGCGGGTTAAGCTGCATAGCCTGTTGATATTTTATGGCAGCAGTCGCCGCGTCATTATCCAGCATTGCCTGGTCGCCAGCAGTAACCAATGCCTCATCCGAAAAACGCTGAAGCACAAAATATCCATACCCACTCATGATCATAGTCACTACCACAAAAGCCATAACCACATTGCGCGGTTGGAGCAACCTACCTACGCGTTGAGATGGAGACTCAGGGTGCAGATCCACCTCAATGATCTCTTCCAAAGAATGCTTACAATGCGGGCAAACAACATCCTCAACAGAGATTTGTTTTTTGCAATGCGGGCATGGTTGAGAGAGTGAGTCGTCGCGCTTTTCAGTAGTATCTTCCCCAAAATCACCAGGTTGAAATTCGAGCATATGGCTGCTCCTTTATTGCGAAACCTATTTACGGATGGTACGCAATGCAATGGGAGGGTTGTCCCTCTGCAATATCGCGTAACGCAAGTTATTTATACTCATTATATGAGTCTGACTCGCAAAATAAATAGACAAAATTGTTAGTAATGAAATCGAAAGGTTTTAGCGCGAACCATGAAGCCTGTACGTATCATTGTATAATGAGCCATCACAAAAACTCTTAAGGAAAATCATGCATTCTCTTTCAGAACGCCGCAAGGCGATTCTTTATCTTGCACTTGCTGCCATCTTATGGAGCACAAGCGGACTGTTCGTCAAAATATTGGATTGGCAACCTGTTTCGATTTTAGCGGGACGCAGCTTCTTCGCCGCCATCGTTTTTCTGATCTACCTGCGCCGCCTCCCCACTCGCTTTGGGCTGTGGCAGCTGCTGGCGGCTGGGATGTTCATCCTGACCCAGTTCCTGTTCATCACGTCTACCAAGTTGACCACGGCCGCAAACTCGATCTTCCTGCAATACACCATGCCCATTTATGTGGTCTTGCTGGCGTATTGGTTCCTTGGTGAAAAACCTTCGCGCACAGACTATATCTCTATGTTTGTCATCTTCATCGGGTTGATGCTCTTCTTCGGCGATGAACTCAGCACCGACGGTCTCTATGGCAACCTGCTTGCCATTCTTAGCGGTGTGACCGGGGCGCTGATGATGGTTTCGTTTCGCGCCCAGAAGAATGGTAACCCCGCCGAGAGCAATTTGATCGCATTCCTTTTCACGGCTACACTCGGCTTTCCCTTCATTATGAAAGAAACCTGGACGGTAAACAGCATTCTCATCCTTGCCTTCCTTGGCATTGTGCAAATTGGGTTTGCCTTTATCTTCTTCACCAAGGGCATCAAACACATTCCGGCTCTTGAGGCAAATCTCATTGGCACGTTAGAGCCGGTACTTAATCCCATTTGGGTATTTCTTTTTTATGGCGAAAGCATGGGGAAGTTTGCCCTGATCGGCGGGCTGATCGTGCTCAGCGGGGTGATCCTTAGCGCCGTGGGAAGCGCAAAATCTACAAAGGAAAGCGAATAGAGATGGTTTTGGCAGGAGCGGGTTTTTAGTTACAATTACCGAGTGCCTTATAAAAACCTATTCTTCCTTGCGGTGATGCTAGCATTTTGCACGGGTTGTGATGCGACCCTTGCAACGCCCACTGTTTCATTGCCGCAGTTCGTCACTGCCACTCTGCCGCCCACAGCGATTCCAGCATCAACATTAACGCCGGTTCCTCCAACTGTTGCGCCGACCATCACACCGATTGCTGGGAAGACCACCACCGAAGTCAATATACGGGCAGATACCTC
>JBDKJK010000521.1:0-3391 GCA_039796675.1 Chloroflexota bacterium | reverse complement strand
AATGAGCGAGGCGGCAAGCTCACCGATCAGTCGTTTTTCTTCAGGAAAGTTCTTCAAACGCAGTTGATATTCCTGCTCGAAAATCACCCGTTGATTAAGAACAGCACCCCCATGGGTACGTTCTAAAATTCCTTTTTGTTCCAACCATTCCAAGTCGCGGCGAACCGTAGCTTCAGAGGCTTCGAGCAAATCCATTAAATCGGCAGTGCGCGCGATCTGATGGATGCCAAGATACTCTTGAATCTTTTCTCTGCGTTGGGCTGGAATGAGGGGTTTACCCATTTGAGCGATTATATAAGAATCTGAAGGAATTTGCAAGATTTTGATTTTTTGCTTATAATGGATTTGCAACATAGACCTGACAGCCAAATCATGCAGAACCTGTCGGGTCTTCTTTTTTGGAGACTCCATGACAACACTTGTCAAAGACCTGATGCACAAAGGCGTGATCACTTGCAAACCCGATGCCACCCTGGGGCAAGTGGCAACCCTGCTCGATCAACATCAAGTGCATGCCCTGTTCGTAACAGATCGTGATGGTCGCATTGTTGGGGTCATTTCAGACTTTGACCTGATGGCGGGCGAATGGCTTTCTTCAGACCCCGAAAGCCTCAACACCATGCGGATGTTAACCGCCTCAGACATCATGACCAAGCCTGTAGACACCATCCAAGCCACCACCCCGCTGACAGAAGCCGCCGACCTTTTCATGCAGAAAAGAGTTGGGCGGTTTTTAGTTTTAGAAAATGAAAAACCCGTTGGCACGATTTCACTTTCTGATTTTGTCGCCAGCCTCACAGAGAAGATCAAATACAAACGCGAAAAGGTTGGTGATGTGATGTCACATGCCATTCTCGTTTGCCGTGGCAAGACTCCTGTTCTTTCAGCAGCCTATGCAATGACCTCTTCCGGCTGGCGCTCTGTGCTGGTTGTGGACATAAATGGCAAAGTCATCGGCGTAGTCAGTGGGCACGACCTGATGCAGCTCGTCAAGAATGGCAATGCAGAAAATAAGATCGTCCGCGATGTGATGCACCCCGCGCTCACCATCGACATCCACGCCAGCCTGCGCGAAGCCGCGGATATGCTCATTCAAAATCACTATCATCGTTTGGTTGTAGTGGACAAAGAAAACCCTGACTCCTTCCCGCTGGGCGCGATCTCCACCTTTGATATTGTGGCAGAAATGGCAAGACCGGATTCAATCTGGCAAAAATAAATTCGACGACAGACCGCGGACGATAGACGATAAAAGTTCGTCCATGGTCAATGGTCTATCGTCCATCGTCTATCACAGGAGACATACATGTCTGAATTCCCAACACAAGCCCAGGTCGTCATCATCGGCGGCGGCGTGGGTGGAAGTAGTATCGCCTACCACCTCACCAAACTCGGCTGGAAGGACGTTGTCGTCCTTGAACGCCACGAGCTGACCTCCGGCTCCACCTGGCATTCGGCGGGGCTCGTCGGGCAGATGCGTTCTGACGCAAACCTGACCCGCATGATGCACTACAGCACCGACCTGTATCGCAGCCTCAAAGCCGAAACTGGACAAGACACCTCATGGCGCGAAGTCGGCGGGATTCGCCTCGCTTCATCTCATGAACGCATGGAAGAGACCAAACGCCTCGTGGGTCTCGCCCGTTCCTTTGGCGTGCCCATGGAGTTGATCTCCCCCAAGGAAGCGCAAGACATGTTCCCGTTGATGGACATCACAGGCGTGGTCGGCGCGGCTTACACTCCGAATGACGGTTCCATCGACCCAACAGGTCTCACCAACGCCCTCGCCATTGGCGCAAAGAATCGCGGCGCACGTTTCTTCTTCTATACAAATGTAGAGAAGATCAATGTAGTCAACGGGCGCGTGACCGAAGTGGTGACCGATAAAGGCACGATCAAGACTGAGATCGTGGTAAACGCTTCGGGCATGTGGGGACGTGAAATCGGCAAAATGGTCGGCTTGAATCTGCCGGTCATCCCGATGGCGCATTTGTATATTCTCACCGAACCCATCAAAGGTGTCACAAATAAATTCCCCAACCTGCGCGACCCTGATTTGCTCGTGTACTACCGCGAAGAAGTAGGCGGACTCGTCACCGGCGGATATGAACGTCAGCCCGCCACCTTTGGCATGAACGGCATTCCGCGTGATTTCAAATTTAAATTGCTCGAACCTGATTGGGAACGCTTCACCCCGTTGATGGAAAATTCCATCCGCCGTGTGCCGGCTGTAGAAAGCGCCCCCGTGAAATTGCTGCTCAACGGACCTGAAGGCTTCACGCCCGATGGAGAGTTCCTGCTCGGTCCAACTTCCGTCAAAGGCTTCTGGGTGGCGTGTGCCTTCTGTGCGCATGGGCTGGCTGGGGCGGGCGGCATGGGCAAGGTGATGGCGGAGTGGATCGTAGACGGCTCACCCGAATGGGATGTTTGGCGTTTGGATGTGCGCCGCTTTGGTCCGAGTTACAACAGCCTCGAATATACCCGCGCCCGCACATTTGAAACGTATACGCAGTATTACGACATTCACTACCCCGCTGAAGAAAGACTCTCCAAACGCAACGTGCGCGTCTCCCCCACGTACTTCCGCCTGCGCGATCTCAACTGCACCTTTGGCGAGAAGATGGGTTGGGAACGCCCGAACTGGTTCCGCAAATATGAAGAACTCGCCACACACGGACACGAACCACGCGGCTGGATGCGTCACAACTGGAGCCGAGCCATTGGTCACGAACATTTGATGACACGTGAAAACGCGGGTCTCTTCGATGAAACCTCGTTCAACAAATTCGAAGTGCGCGGACCTGGCGCGTTGAAGTTCCTCAATTATGTCTGTGCCAATCAAATTGACGTGCCTGTGGGCAATCTTGTCTATACGCAAGCGCTCAACAAACGCGGCGGCATCGAATGTGACTTCACCGTCACCCGCCTTGCAGAAAATCGCTTCTTCATTGTTACAGGGACAGCCTTTGGTCAACACGACATGTCTTGGCTTTCATTGCAGATGCCCGAAGATGGCAGCGTGACGATCGAAGACGTCGGCTCGAACTACGCCTGTATCGGTATGTGGGGACCCAAGGCTCGCACTATCCTTGAGAAAGTCACCACAGATGATGTCTCGAATGCGGGCTTTCCATATATGACATCAAAGAACATCAATGTAGGTGATGTCCCCGTCCGCGCCGCACGCGTGACCTATGTAGGCGAACTCGGCTGGGAATTCTACTGCCCAATGGAATACGGCTTGCGTTTGTGGGATACGCTCTGGGAAGCCGGTCAGCCCGAAGGCATGGTGGCGGGCGGCTACAAAGCCATCGAGTCCCTGCGCCTTGAAAAAGCCTATCGCTACTGGAGCGGCGAAATTACACCCGACTACACTCCCTACGAAGCGGGT
>JBDKJK010000520.1:0-3828 GCA_039796675.1 Chloroflexota bacterium | reverse complement strand
AATCTGAGGGGATTTCCTTTTTCAGCAACTTATTCAGCCATCTGCAGTATTCCATCGTCTCATTCCAATTAACTCGAACAACAGGATGGTTTTCCTTACCTTTGTCAAAGTCCATTTTCTTGAATTGATTGTATTGCGCATTGATTACAGGGAAACGTGCCATCCAATAATCGTAAGGGATGTCCACAGTGTGCTGGGGTTTTTCATGATAATTACTATTACTACCCATCAGGAATTTCCCCGCAGGCACTCGCATAAATTCCATTCCGTTGGAGAGAGTGATTTTATTGTCACTTGGTAAACCGACAAGAGGGTTTAAGTTGGAATTTAAGGAGTTTTTTATATCAGATACTATGCCTACAGGCTTATCACCGTAATCTAGAAATCGGTACAATTCAGGTCCATCTTCAAATTTGGAGATAATACCTTTATCTTCTAATTCATCTATAATGAAAGTTGCATGAGTATAGCCAATCCCCAATTTTCTTTGTAATATAGCAGTTGCTATACGACCTTCATTTCGGGCAATTTCGACGGCTTGATCAAAAAGCGGGTCTTCGTTTGGTCGTCGATTTGCTAGTTTTACAGCAATATTTAACGAAACTGCACGCACTCGTAACGATTTAAGAATATTATCAAATCCTTGAGATTCAAAAAGGTTTACCCAATGCCAATCATTTAAACTATCTGGGACTTTACATTCTTCTAATCGCGCAGGGATAAGATAAATTGTCCCTTCAGGTTTTTCGAGCGCTACATCCAAAGCGAATTTGATCTCTTTTTGAACATAGCCTTCTTTTGTGACAGATGTTTTTGACAGGCAAATGATTACAGCATCTGCCTCGCGCACAGCCTTTGGAATTTCAAGTTTCCATTGCTGACCCGGTATTAATTTCACTTCGTCCAGCCATACATCAATGTCAAATGCTGTGAGTTTTCGATACAACTCGCGGACGGCGGGTTTGTCCGCGGAGGAATGGCAGAGGAAAACTTTGAGAGGTCGGTTTGTAGTCATTAGAATTCCCCGCAAATTATATCTTTGAAATCACTTGCTGGCGGCGTAGTGCAGAGAGTTATAAATATCCTTCTCTGTAATGCCATATTCTTCTGCAATATCTTTGATGTTCATTCCAGAGGCAACGCGCGCCACAACAGTATCCACTGGCACACGAGTTCCCTTAATCACAGGTTTGCCGAAGCGGACGGATGGGTCAACGGTAATTCCTAAAGATAGATCGAACATTTTTTACCTCTTGCAAATATCTTACTTCCGAGAAGATTGGATGTCAACTCAATCCATAAACAGAGTTTTTGATACAACTCGTCCGCTTCGCGTATCATCCCCTTGTGGGACAGCTGTTTTGTCCGCGGAGGAGTGGCAGAGAAAAACACGAAGGGGGCGGGAGGTCATAATGATGAATTCAGAATGAAGAATGATGAATTACAAATCGGTGTCGAGAAATTCTCGCGGAGAGAGGATTGGGATGTTTCGGAATGGGTTGAGAACCTGTAGGTCCTTGTCGCCACTGACAATGAGGGTCGCATTGCCATTGACTGCAAGTTCAAGAAACTTGTCATCTTTGGGGTCGCGGCATTCTTTTACTATTTCGTTAATTTCAACCAAAGTCGCTTCTTTGACTAACAGTGAAAGGAATTTCAAGCGGTCTTCTTCGTCAATATAACGGTCAAACGCTGGTCGGCTGAGAACATCATGTAATTCTTCAATTACGTCAATTGACAATAAAATATCCCCTGCTGTCCTTGCTTTATCTAAAGCATCACGCGCTACTGACTTCTTCATCAGTAGCGCGCTTACAATCACATTTGTATCAAAAACAAATCTCCCCTGATTAGCCATTGAGGATGGAATCCAGAATATCAGGGGTCAATCCGCGCGACTGCGCTTTGCGGCTGATTTCGTCCATCAACTCATCAAGAGATACCGATGGCTTTTCAAACTCGCGCAGCCAAAGGCTCATGAGAATTTGCATTTTCTTTTTGTCCGCCTGCGGTGCCTGCTCGTAAATTTTGGCGGTTTCGTTGTCTACAGGAATATTTATGACAACCATGTTTCACCTCATTAATAATAATTATACCTGACTTACCTTACGCCAAAACCTTCCCCTCCGCCACCAGTTGCCGCATCAACTCCATATACTCATACATCACCGTATCTGCCTCAATAAATGGGACACGTTCACGGATCATGGCGTAGACGCCTCTTGTTCCTTCACCCAATCGTTTCTCAACGCCGATCACTTGCTTGCGGAAATCGACTCCCTGCGCCGCAGACATCAACTCGATCGAGAGTATTCTTTCGACGTTATCGAGCACGCTTCGCAACTTAAGTGCGGCTGTCGCGCCCATACTGACATGGTCCTCCACGTTGGCAGAGGTGGGAATCGTATCCACACTGGCGGGGTGCGCAAAGACTTTGTTCTCGGTTGCCAATGCCGCCGCTGTATATTGCAGAATCATAAAGCCGGAATTCAATCCGCCTTGTTTGGTGAGGAATGCAGGCAACGTGTGAATGTTTGAGCTTTCATCGGTCAGACGCATAATGCGACGCTCCGAGATATTGCCCAACTCCGCCACGGAGAAGGCAAGGTAATCCATCGCAATCGCCAACGGCTCACCGTGGAAGTTCCCGCCGGATAAAACTGTGATTTCATCTTTCTCATCAATAAAAATCAGCGGATTATCCGTCACCGCATTCAATTCAATTTCAAACGCCCAACGCGCATACGCGATCGCATCTCGGACGGCTCCATGCACCTGCGGAATACATCGCAGCGTGTACGCGTCCTGCACATTCAAAGACGAATGTTCGCGGGTGAAATCACTGCCTTTCAATAAACTACGTAAATAAGCAGCACACTCGATCTGGCGCGGAAAAGGTCGCAGGGTATGAATCCGCTCATCGAAGGCAAGGTCAGTTCCATTTAAAGCTTCGAGGCTTAAGCATCCGGCAATGTCCGCAGTTTGGCTGTATCGTTCCGCTCGCAACGTTTGCAAGACGCCCATTGCCGTCATAATGGTCGTGCCATTCGTCAGCGCCAAGCCTTCCTTCGCCGCCAGCGTAATGGACTTCAGCCCTGCACGTTTGAACGCCTCCGCACCAGACATCACCTCACCTTGATATTCCGCCTTGCCTTCGCCGATGATCGGCAACGCCATGTGCGCCAGCGGAGCCAGGTCACCGCTCGCACCGAGCGACCCCTTCTCTGGAATCACCGGATGAATGCCCGCGTTGAGCATCTCCACTAAAAGTTGCAAGGTAGTGAGGCGAATGCCAGAATGTCCGCGCGAGAGTGTGTTGGCACGAATGAGCATGATCGCACGCGTAGTCGCGATATCAAACGGATTCCCCACCCCCACCGCATGGCTCACCAAAATATTGTGCTGCAACAACTCCACCTGATCGGGCGGAATGATCTTATCTTTGAACGCACCGAAGCCCGTCGTGATTCCATATGCAATCGTGCCGCGCGAGAGCAAAGTCTGCACGGCGTCGGCAGCACGTGTCACCAGTTTCTTCGCCGCGTCGCTGATCTCCACCCTAGGCGCGTTTGCCTGCCCATATGCCACCGCCTGCACTTGCTCAAAGGTCAAACTTTGCCCGTCCAGATAAATTGTTTCCATGCAACCTCATTATTTAATGAAAAAATATTTTCACCACGAAGGAAAAAGACTTAAAGATTCTTACCCTCTTTGTGTCCTTTGTGGTTAATCTTTTTTACTGCTTGTAATCCGCTTCGACATCATAATATCCGGCTTGCCCAATCCATTGGCATCAGGCACCACACCAGTAATCACATAGCCCATCTT
>JBDKJK010000519.1:0-4789 GCA_039796675.1 Chloroflexota bacterium | reverse complement strand
TTCGCTGGGGCGATTCCATATTGGGTTTCAAAATTTCGAAGCTCTGCCTTGGCATTGGATGAGTTGCATAAAAATACGACATACAATGCCGTACTGTTTCTGATTTTGACCCTGCTATTTGTCGACTCAAGCTTGTATGGATTTCGTTTGGTGGGCAATAGTTTGAAACCTGCCGACCTGGGTGCCATGTCGTGGATTCAAGCGAATACACCCCAAGATGCATTATTCCTTCCGCTTACAGGCAACCCGAGCCCAGAGATCGACCCGTTCATTGAGTGGTTCCCGGCGCTGACAGACAGGCGCAGCCAAGCCACCATTCAAGGACTCGAATGGACGTTGGCTGAGAAGTTCTTCCTGCGTTACACCGATCTTGCTAATTTACAAACATGTGTTTCAACAAGCTGTGTGATCGAGTGGTCGCAGCGAACAGGTTTGGATTATCAATATGTTGTTCTTCGCGAGGCAGGTCTGAGTGAAGAGCTTTTAGATTCTTTTGCAGGTTCAAACGAGTTTCAACAGGTTTATTCTAATAATGGCGTATCTATTTTTGAGCGTATTGCAGAATAAAAAATCCCGAGGTCTTGAACTCTCGGGATTTTTTCGGTTTATTTGCTAAATCTCTTCTGCCATTCAAATAACTTATTCAACGCCTCAATCGGGGAGAGCGAATTGACATCAATATCTCTTAACTCATCTAACAAAGGATTGGTCTCTGGGAAGAGTGCCACCTGTTGTGCCGCCTGAGGGTTGATCTTCACGCCGCGTGCCGCTGATTTTTCAAGCTCGGTCATGATCTCGTTGGCACGGCTAATAACTGGAGCAGGCAAACCGGCTAGTTGTGCCACGTGGATTCCGTACGATTTATCTGCGCCGCCTGCGATGATCTTGTGCAGGAAAACCACACCACTATCTGCCTCGCTAACGGCGACGTTGTAATTGCGCACGCCGGGGAGAAGCTCAGCGAGTTGAGTTAATTCATGATAGTGAGTAGCAAATAATGTCTTTGCGCGCAATTGCGGATGATTATGAATGTATTCAATGATTCCCCACGCAATCGATAAGCCATCATAGGTCGAAGTACCGCGACCAATTTCGTCGAGAATCAACAAACTGCGATTGGTGGCGTGATGCAAAATATTCGCAGCTTCGACCATCTCGACCATGAAAGTCGATTGCCCGGCGTGAATTTCATCTTGCGCGCCGATGCGGGTGAAGATGCGATCTACCAAGCCAATCTTTGCCGAAGCCGCAGGTACGAACGATCCCATTTGCGCCATCAACGCAATCAATGCAGATTGCCGCAAATACGTAGATTTACCGCTCATGTTCGGACCAGTAATGACCCGCACGATCTCGCCTTTTTCAAAGATGACATCGTTGGGAATGTAGCGGTCAGACTTTAACAACTGCTCAACGACCGGATGCCGCCCTTCATGGATTTCCAGCTCGCTTCCTTCGTGGACCTGAGGCTTGGTGTAGCCATTCAAAGCGGCTACTTCGCCGAGAGCGGATAGGACATCTAGCTCGGCAATGGCTCTTGCCGTAGTAAGAATCTTACTCGCCGCTTTGGCGAGGTCTGCGCAAAGCTCTTTGAACAAACGCATCTCAATCTCTTTGATGCGCTCTTCTGCGTTCAAGACCAGCGTTTCGTATTCTTTCATTTCTGGCGTGATAAAACGCTCGGCGTTGACCAAGGTCTGTTTGCGGATGTAATGCTCAGGGGCTTTATCTGCTGCGCCACGTGAGATTTCAATGTAATAGCCGAAGACCTTGTTGTAGCCAACCTTGAGGGTCTTGATACCCGTTTTTTCGCGTTCTACCGATTCAAGGTTAGCAATCCACTCACGCGCATGTTTAGACGCATCCATGACCCCATCAAGTTCCGCCGAATACCCCACACGGATGACACCTGTATTTTGCAGCGTAGCTGGCGGGTCGTCATCCAATGCGTTTTGCAACAAAGCCAATTCCCCCGGTAGGGACAAGGCTTGCCCTTGCCCTGATTTTATATGCCCAATAAGGTGCTCTATCTGGGCATCCGCGAGGGATGCCCCTACGTTTGGCAATTGTTCCAATGTTGAACGCATTGCCACCAAATCCCTCGGCTGTGCCTGCCCGGCGATGACGCGGTTGATCAGGCGTTCCAAATCTGCGATCGGTTTTAGAGACGCACGTAACTCCGCTCGCACCATGCCATTTTGAACGAAATGCTCCACCCCATTTTGGCGTTTGTTGATGCGCTCTACGTTCAACAACGGCTGGCTGACCCATTGATGGATCATGCGTTTGCCCATAGGAGTGATGGTCGCATCAAGTGTGCCGAGCAGGGAGCCTTTGCGTTCGCCGCGCAGGGTTTCGTCTAACTCTAGATTTCGGCGGGTGGATGAGTCGAGGGTCATGAACTCGCTCAGGCTGTAAGACCGTAAAGAGTTGAGCAAATTGAGCGCATCGGGTTGGGTCTCTTTGAGATATTGAATGATCGCTCCAGCCGCACGGACGGAAAGGCTGTTCGCTTTCAACCCGAAGCCATCCAAGGTAGATGACTTGAATTGAGTCAGCAGGACCTCATTACATTTGCCCGGCTCAAATTTCCAAGCAGGCAAGGGAGTAGTATGACCGATGATGCCATCGGGAAGTTTTTGATTATCGGGGTATAAAATTTCAGCAGGATGGAGGCGCGTCAACTCGGCGCGCAGGGCTTCGAGCGGCAGCTCGGTGACGGCGAATTCTCCAGTGGTCACGTCGGTATAAGAAACAGAAGCAACTGTCCCTGAGGGTGAGGCGGAAGAGTCCAAGATCACAGAGGCGAGATAGTTATTCGCGTCACCGGGTAAGAGTCCCGGCTCGGTAACGGTTCCGGGAGTCACCACACGTACTACTTTGCGTTCAACCAATCCCTTGGCTGGCACTTCGCCGATTTGCTCGCAGATGGCAACGTGATAGCCTTTTTCGATCAAGCGCGAAAGATAATTTTCAACGGCGTGGTAGGGAATGCCCGCCAGCGGAACGCGCACCCCGCCGCCAACAGGACGCGAAGTAAGAACGATATCGAGTTCGCGGGCTGTGATCTCGGCGTCTTCGTCGAAGGTTTCATAAAAATCGCCCAGACGGAAAAATAAGATCGCATCTGGGTGTTTCTTTTTTTCATCGAGATATTGCCTGCGGACGGGAGTGATATCTTCAGTGGACATTCTTTGATTTTACTATGAGCGAAAGACTTGGGCTATAATTTGACCCGCATTCGAAAAAATTCACCACGCCTGCGTGGTTATACTCAGGAGTTCATATGTATAAATTGGTTTTAGTCCGCCATGGACAAAGCACTTGGAATCTCGAAAACCGTTTCACCGGTTGGACGGATGTTGACCTGACCGACCTCGGTAAAGCCGAAGCCGCTGAAGCTGGTAAGTTGTTGAGCGAGGCGGGTTATGATTTTGATATCGCCTACACCTCTGTTCTAAAACGTGCCATCAAAACGCTTGGCATCATTCAAGATGTAATGAACCGCGACTGGCTGCCCGTTGTCCGTGCATGGCAGTTGAATGAACGACATTATGGCTCATTGCAAGGCTTGAACAAAGCCGAGACTGCCGAAAAATTTGGCGAAGATCAAGTGAAGGTTTGGCGACGCTCGTATGATGTGCCACCCCCAGCTTTGGAATTGAGCGATGAGCGCCACCCAAAATTTGACCGCCGTTACGCCTCGCTGACTCCCGAACAGTTGCCAGCCACCGAATCGCTTAAGATTACGCTGGATCGTGTTCTGCCTTACTGGAACACCACCC
Source organism: Chloroflexota bacterium (assembly GCA_039796675.1). Lineage (GTDB taxonomy): Bacteria > Chloroflexota > Anaerolineae > Anaerolineales > Villigracilaceae > Villigracilis. The sequence continues at coordinate 1,004 of JBDKJK010000519.1, read as the reverse complement.
TCGCACCTGAGATCAAAGCGGGTAAACGTCTGCTCGTCGTGGCGCATGGGAACTCCATCCGCGCCTTGGTGAAATATCTCGATAACATCTCCGAAGCCGAGATCACCGAGCTGAATATCCCCACAGGCTTGCCGTTGGTCTACGAACTGGATAAAGACCTGAAACCGATCAAGAACTATTATCTCGGTGACCCCGAAGAAGCTGCAAAGAAAGCGGCAGCCGTGGCGAACCAGGCAAAAGCAAAGTAATTCGTTAGACGACAAATCAACTCAGAGGCGAATGAAGGTGAAGAACCTTCATTCGCCTCTCTTAATTTTCCAAAGGAGATTTTTATGTCCCTCACATCTCGCGAACGTGTTTTAGCAACCATCAACCATGAGGTTCCAGATCGAGTTCCGATTGTCATCGGTGCGAGTAATGCGACTGGCATCAAAATGCCGACATATCGCCGCCTGAAGAAACTGCTCAACTTCGAAGCGCCTGAACGCTATTTGTACGACTTTCCCGAACTCGGCACAGCGCTACTCGACGAGCCCATCCTTGAGCGCCTGCACGTGGATGTGCGCGGCGTGCTCGACCGAGAACCGCAACATATCCTTGAGCGTAACGCGAACCGCGAACCTGACTCGATGTATGTCAACTCGTGGGGCGGCGGCGTGACCAAAGCCGGAGTGGATAACTGGTTTCCGTCTTATCATCCGCTGGCGGAAACCCATTCCATCGAAGACCTTGAAAAGTATCCCTGGCCCGATATGAATGATCCCACTCGTGTGGCGCACATCCGCGCCCATGCGCAAAAATTGCATCAGGAAAATCAATATGCTCTCATGGGCACACCCTGGCTGGCATTCCCTGTTGAGCGCGCTTATGAAATGCAGCGCATGGATAAGTTCTATCTCAACATGGGTAGGCATCCCGATTTTGTGGTGGAATTACTAAAGAAGACCGGCGAAATGTGCAAAACCCTCATGGACATTTCCTCGATGAGTGCGGCGATGTGATCG
>JBDKJK010000518.1:0-2652 GCA_039796675.1 Chloroflexota bacterium | reverse complement strand
GCGTCTTCCCGATCAGGTGACCCGCAAACTGCTTGCCCGCATCCCCCGTGGCACTCATGGTCGGCGCGACAAACAAGGTCAATGCCAGCGCGCCGCCCGCCCACAAAATACCTGCAACAATATGCGCAACTCTTAAGATCGAAAACAGTAATGTCATGGTGTATCTCCTTTCTCTATAAAACCCTGTAAAAAAATTTCGCTACGGTCTGCATCGAAGGAATGATAAAATCCCGTTATGCCCACGCTTGAACAAAGCCTTCAAAAAATGGATATCGGTCACCTGCGCATCGTTGCAGAGCTTTGGGGATTGGAGTTGGAATCGAACGATACAGAAACCGCTCTCGAAGAACTCTGCGCCTCACTACTGGACCTGGAAGCTGTCTCTGAAACCCTAGAAATTCTCCCCGCTGAAGCCCGCTCCGCGCTCAACGAACTCTTTGACGCCGGCGGAAAGATCGAGTGGGCAATCTTTGCACGCAAATATGGCGACATTCGCGAAATGGGTGCAGGCAAACGTGACCGGGAACGCCCACATCACAAACCATCTTCCATATCTGAGTCTCTTTTTTACCGCGGCTTGCTCGCCAAAGCCTTCTTCGACTCAAGCAAAGGTTCACAGGAATTTGCCTACCTCCCCGATGATCTGCTCGACATTATCGCAGAAACCGAAACGGAACCAGAAGATACCTCAACAGCACAAAAGAACGACCCGTTAGGACGCCCCGCCACGCCTGTGGAAAAGGCGTATGAAATTCCCGCCACCGATTTTATATTAGACGACGCCACAACTTATCTTGCCGCCTTGCGCATCGGCGACTTAAGCAGATCCCATTTTCAGCGTGACCTGCAAGGCTTGCTCACAACTGCCGGGTTGGTCAAAGAGAATGGGCTGCTCCCCGATGCTGTAAAAAAATTCCTCGAAGCTCCACGCGCCGATGCACTTGAGTTACTTTACAGCGCATGGTTGGCTTCCACAACCTTTGATGAATTAAGGCTCATTCCTACCATAGTCTGTGAAGGCGAATGGAAGAATCAACCGCAAGTGACGCGTGACTTCCTGACGAACCTCATCCACGACATTCCGCAAGGCAAGTGGTGGAGCATTCCGGCGTTCGTCAAAGGCATCAAGGAAAAATATCCCGATTATCAACGCCCAGCAGGCGATTATGACTCTTGGTTCATCAAACGCGAGTTAGACGGGCAATTTCTGCGCGGATTCGCGTATTGGGATGCCGTCGACGGTGCGTTGATCAAGTATGTGCTTTCCATTTTGCATTTGCTTGGCAAAGTTAGCCTCGCTTCGCCCGAAGAGGGAAAAGAAGCAACCGCCTTCTTTCTTCTTTCGTCTTTGCCTGAAAAGAAAGAAGAAAAGGGAAAGATAGTTGTATCTTCCAACGGAAAAATCAGCGTTCCGCGTATGTTTTCCCGCGCAGTCCGTTATCAATTGGCGCGCTTTTGTGAATGGGACGAGCCCAAAAGTGACGAATATTTTTATCGGGTAACGGCTGAGTCGTTGAAACGCGCCAGCGAGCAGGGACTGAAAGCCGAGCAGCTGCTGGCAATGCTGGTCAAATATACAAATGAAGCTGTGCCGCCTGCAATGGTGAAAGCGCTCAAACGCTGGGATGCGAATGGCTCTGAGGCGCGGGTGGAGAGTCTGCTTGTGTTACGAGTTAGCAAGCCCGAGATTATGGAAGAGATGCGTGCTTCGAAGGCAGGGAAATATTTCGGCGAAATCTTAAGCCCGACGGCGGTCGTCGTCAAAAGCGGAGCCATCCAAAAAGTGTTGGCAGAACTTGCCGAGTTGGGTCTGTTAGCTGAAGCAAATATTCAATGAACGTACACAAACTGTTATTTCAGCCAATAGGCAAGCTGGGGTTTCTGAAATTTTTTGTTTTTGCGTTGGTGCTAACGGCGGGGATCATTTTTATTTTTATTCGACCGGGTCAATTACAAGCTGGTGACTTTATGATGATCGCCTGGCAGCCTGGGCAGGAGATTTTGAAAACGGGCACTGTACATGCGGAGTACCCCTACCCGTTGTGGACTGCTTTGATGATGCTGCCATTCGCAATAGGGTCACCTGAAATGGGGGCGTTGTTTCTGCTGATCGTGAATGTGATGATGCTTGCGGCGAGTATTGCTCTGCTGGTCTTGCTCTTCGATTGGGAGCTGACACCGTTCTTGTTCGTTATGACGACGTTGCTATGTGTGTTGTTCCTACCGATCCTTTCGAGCTTATGGGTTGGGCAGTTGACCATCTTCTCTTTGCTCGTTCTGGTTTTAAGTGTTCATTTTTTTCTGCGCGAACGCTGGGCATGGCTGGGCATTGTGCTTGGGTTATCGTTCATCAAACCACAGATGATGCTCTTGCTTGCCGGGCTGTTGTTATTGTGGGCATTGTGGCAACGCCGTTGGCAAGTGCTGATCGGGTTTGGCGGGACGATGCTTATTTTTGTGTTGATCTCACTCCCATTTATGGAACGCCCATCGCAATTGATCGGCGGGGGTATTGGGGTGCATCTCGAAACCTTTCTGATCGCTACGAGCACAATTTGGGGAGCGACGATGAAGCCGGGGTTGCCTTGGCAGGTTCCATTTTTGATTTCGCTTGGGATGATGATCTGGCTGGGTTGGGTGTGGCTGCCTTTC
>JBDKJK010000517.1:0-4935 GCA_039796675.1 Chloroflexota bacterium | reverse complement strand
GTGTTCACAACAGCGGGCATTGGACGATCGAAGGGGCGATCACGTCTCAGTTCGAGAATCAGGTTCGGGCGGTGTGTGATGCGCCGCTTGGGAGCACGAGTCCGCTTGGGGCGTGTGCCATGGTCAATTTGGTTGGTACGCTTCCAGACGAGACATCCATTTTAAAAATTGAGGGAGCGCATTTGCATTTGTACGATAAGGCGCCGAGACCGAAGCGCAAGTTGGGGCACATTACGTTGGTTGAAAAAGATGTTGCGACGTTGAACGAAAAATTAGATGAGATAAGGAAAGTGTATGTTGAATTTTGATGAGTCGCCGAAGGAAGAATGCGGCGTGATCGGGATATTCGCGCCGAACGAAGATGTGGCGCGCATGACGTTCTTTGGTTTGTATGCGTTGCAACATCGCGGACAGGAAGCCGCGGGCATGGCGGTGGCGGATGGTCAAGTGATGATGATGCACAAGGGGATCGGGTTTGTGTCGCGTGTGTTTACGCCCGAGACCATGGCGGACCTGAAGGGACATTACGCGATTGGGCACACGCGTTATTCGACGACGGGCTCATCGTCGTTGCGCAATGCACAGCCGTTCATGATCGAGACCATTCATGGTCCGTTGGCGTTGGCGCATAATGGCAACTTGGTGAATTCAGCGGAGTTGCGTCATGAGTTGATGCAACAAGGCGTGGGCTTTTCATCGTCGTCGGATACCGAAGTGATGACGATGATGTTGGCAAGCAACGGCGGCGCAACATGGGAAGAGCGAATCAAGACCGCGATGAAGAAATGGGTCGGCGCGTATTCGCTGGTGATTTTGACTCGTGATTGTGTATATGCGGTGCGTGACCCGTGGGGATTCCGCCCGCTGTGTATTGGGTTGTTGCCGAGTGGCGGTCATGCCGTGGCTTCAGAAGTGGGCGCGTTGCAGACCTTGGGCTGCGAAGCCATCCGCGATGTGAAGCCTGGGGAAGTGGTTTCGTTATCAAATAATGCATTGAAAGTGATGCAAGCGGTGAAGCCAGAGCAGCCTTCGGCAATGTGTGTATTTGAGCATATTTATTTTGCACGCCCCGACCAGACTTGGGATGGGATCAATGTCCATCATGTGAGGCAGAGATTGGGGGAGGAACTTGCAAACGAACTTCTTCACGGATTCACGGACAAAAACGGACTGATAAGCGGACTCTCTCACGGACTCACGAACGAAAACGGACGATTTGCAGATGTGGTGATTCCTGTGCCCGATTCGTCTGTGCCTGCGGCGATTGGGTTTTCGCGGGTGACGGGGATTCCGTACAACGATGGCTTTATCAAGAATCGCTATGTCGGGCGGACGTTCATTGAGCCAACGGATTCGTTACGCAAGCGCGGAGTGGCGTTGAAGTTCAATGTCATCAATGAAAATGTCCGCGATAAACGGGTGGTGATGATCGACGACAGCATTGTGCGTGGGAATACGACGGGTCCGCTGATCAAGTTATTGAAGAATGCAGGCGCGAAGGAAGTACACGTGGCGATCACCTGTCCGCCTATTGTGCATCCATGTTTCATGGGCGTGGACATGGGCAGACACGAAGATTTGATCGCCCATAATCGGACGGTGGAAGACATCCGCGAGCACGTGGGCGCGGACAGTTTGTATTATCTCTCTGTAGATGGCATGATGAAAGCCGTGCAGCGCAAGGATGGATTTTGTCAGGCGTGTTTTACGGGACAGTATCCGATCCCTGTGGATTTGATGTCGGTTAAGACTGGGTTTGAGAGAGGCACTAAGTAAACGGACTCTGTCACGGATTCACGGACAAGAACGGACAAAGAGCAATGAGGTTGAAGATATGAATGTGTTAGTGATCGGTTCGGGCGGGCGCGAACATGCGATTGTGTGGAAGGTCAGTCAATCGCCGAAGTTGACGAAGTTGTATGCATTGCCTGGCAATCCAGGGACGGCGGAGTTGGCGGAGAATGTCATTGGAATTTCGGTGAATGACCATACGGCTGTCACTTCATTTTGCAAAGAGAAGCAAATTGACTTGGTCATTGTCGGTCCCGAAGCACCTCTTGCAGCGGGGTTGGTGGATTCGCTTTCGGGGCAGAGAATCCGCTGTTTCGGACCGAGTCAAGCCGCGGCTCAGATCGAAGCGTCGAAGTCCTTCGCCAAGGATTTCATGGCGCAGCATCACATCCCCACCGCGAAGTATGCGACCTTTTCCAATTATGATGAAGCCGTTCAATATTTGGAAACAGCAGATTATCCGATCGTCATCAAGGCTTCGGGGCTCGCGGCGGGCAAAGGTGTGATCTTGCCTGAAACAATCGATGAAGCAAAGTCTGCGCTTGAAGATATTTTAGTGAAGAAAGTTTTTGGCGAAGCAGGCGCGGAAGTGATTATTGAAGAACGCATGACGGGACAGGAAGTTTCGCTCATGGCATTCACGGATGGAAAATCCGTTGTGCCGATGTTGCCCGCGCAAGACCACAAGCGTTTGCTGGATGGTGACAAGGGATTGAACACAGGCGGCATGGGTGCGTATGCGCCTGCACCGATCTTTACATCGGCGATGATGAACGAAGCCGTTGAAAATGTTTTGAAACCCGCAGTGCATGGAATGAAAAGCGAAGGCAATCCGTTCGTTGGTGTTCTCTATGCAGGCTTGATGTTGACATCAAATGGTATCCGCACACTTGAGTTCAACTGTCGCTTTGGTGACCCTGAAACACAAGTAGTCCTTCCACTTTTAGAAACGGACTTGGTTGAAATCACCAACGCCTGTGCAGATGGAAATTTGGCGAACATAAATATTCAATGGAAGACTGGTGCAGCCGTTTGCGTTGTGCTCGCAAGCAAAGGCTATCCCGAAAAAGTGGAAGGCGGCAAAGTAGTAACCATCGAGCAACTGCCTGACGATATGGTTTGTTTTCATGCAGGTACAAAAATGGAAAACGAAAATCTCATCACATCGGGCGGACGTGTCTTTGGTCTGACCGCGTGGGCGGAAGACATTGCAGGCGCGGTGAAGAAAGTTTATGCAAACATCGGCAAGGTCACATTCGATGGCATGCAGTATCGCAAAGACATTGCCCATCGTGCATTATCATAAACCGACTTTGATAAACGGACTCTTTCACGGACTCACGGATAAAAACGGAGGTTGAATGGCAAAAGAAAAAGCTGGATTGGTCAAGACGCCATTAGATGAGTTGACCTACAAAGTCAACGGTTTGGCAATGCAAGTGATGCGCGAATTGCGCTCTGGACATAAAGAAGAGTTTTACCAGCGCAGGCTTGCCGAGTTATGTCTTGAAGCAGGCTTGCGGGCAGAGATGGAAAAGCGGGTTGAGGTTTGGATCAACGAATCGATGGTCGGCTATCTTTATCTCGATCTTTGGGTCGAGAATACTCTGGTTGTGGAATGCAAGGCGTTGAGTCACGATTTGACCAATAACGAACTTCATCAAGTATTGGTCTATCTTGCCGCCACGAGCAGTCCTGTAGGTATGTTATATAACTTCGGGAAATCAACCCTGGAGTTCAAACGAGTCCTAAGACCTGCCAGCATGCAAGACTGGCAAAAATATTTGTATCGAGTCATTTGGACTCCACCCAACACCCCCCTTCCGCGCGAAGATTCAATTTCACCTAATATCCCCATCCGATTTTCTGTCATCAGCGACTTCGCCAACCAACCCGCTGTCCTCCCGTCCGTTCCCGTCCGTGATTCCGTGACAGAGTCCGCTTACAGCAGATCGGGTGTTGACATCGACGCAGGCAACCGCGCCGTGGAGTTGATGAAAGATTCTGTCAAAGCCACGTACACCGACTCCGTGCTTGCGGGCATCGGTTCGTTCGGTGGTCTCTTCGATGCGTCTGCGCTCAAGCAAATGGAAAGTCCCGTGCTCGTCGCCTCCACCGATGGCGTTGGCACCAAGGTCAAACTCGCTGCGTCGGTCGGTCGCTATCGCAGCATCGGTCACGACATCGTCAATCACTGCATCAACGATATTCTCGTGCAGGGTGCGCGTCCGCTTTTTTTCATGGATTACTTTGCCACTTCAAAATTGAATCCCGAACAAACTGCGGAAGTGGTGACAGGCATCGCCGAAGCCTGCAAAGAGTCGGGCATCGCATTGCTTGGTGGTGAGACAGCGGAAATGCCTGGCGTGTATCGTGATGGAGAATTTGACGTGGCTGGCACGATCGTCGGTGTATTGGAACGCTCCCGCCTCCTTCCCCGCCCGAACCTGCTCGCTGGTGACCTGATCCTTGGTCTCCCCTCAAGCGGACCTCACACCAACGGCTACTCGCTCATCCGCAAAGTCTTCGAAGGCTCAGACTTGGAATCCGTTCACCCCGAACTCGGTTGCTCACTCGCGGACGCATTGCTTGCGCCACATCGTTCCTATTTCAACGTGCTCTATCCGCATCTTGATAAGGTCAAAGCCTTGGCACATCTCACAGGCGGTGGATTCATCGAAAACATTCCGCGCGTTCTGCCTGAAAACTTGAGCGCAGTTATTAATTTGAATTCATGGCAAGTCCCACCGTTATGGAAGTTGATTCAAGAACAGGGTAATATCTCCACCGAAGAAATGTACCGCGTCTTCAACATGGGCATCGGCATGGTCGCCATCGTGGATAAATTCATTGCCGACGATCTGCGATCATCCATCCCAGAACCCACCTTCCTCATCGGCGAACTCATCGAAGGCGAACGTAAAACCATTTTGGTTTAGTCCGTTCTTTTCCGTGAGTCCGTTATAAAGTCCGTTTATAAGGAATACATTATGAAAGACCTCACTCTCCGTTACGGAACAAACCCCAATCAATCTCCCGCTCGCGTATACATGCAAAATGGCAGTGACTTACCCATCACTGTCCTTAGTGGTTCGCCAGGCTACATCAACCTGTTGGACGCGCTCAACGCGTGGCAACTAGTTC
>JBDKJK010000516.1:0-3168 GCA_039796675.1 Chloroflexota bacterium | reverse complement strand
CATGATGACCACACGTCCGCCGGAGATGCCTTTTGCTACACCATCTTGTGCGCCGCCTTCCACGAGGATGTGAACCGGATCGGCATTGTAGGCGCCAAGCCCATTGCCCGGGACGGAACTGCTGGTGAAGTGCAAATTGGTACGCGGAACTGCATCTGACTGGACGTCTTGAACCGGCAAGCGCCAAGTTTCGCGGTTGCCGCCCATGCCGCCATGCCCCGGCGACCAACTCCAGTTGTTGCGGAAGCGCGTCATCGCTCCGGTGAGGTGTGTTCCCAGGGCACGATCTACGGGTGTGACCTTATCATCTTCAAAGAGAATCGCATCTTGTTTATGGGTTGTAAAACTTTCCATTACTAAATTTGAAATAACAGTGGTGAGATGATTGCGCGGACGATGCAGCGGACCGCGGTCAATGCTCAATGCTTCCTGTTGAGGGATAGAGACCGGAATGGGTTTAGCGAGATATTCTTCGACGGGAGTGAGCATTTCGCTCAGGTCGATCTGTTTATGGTGCGAGGCTTGCACGAGCAGGTCAGAACGCCCGACAATCTCTTGTGCCGATTCAAACCCAAGCCCTGCCACAATTTCGCGCATACCTTCACCCAATTCATGGAACACATTCACCAAGGCTTGTGTGGCTTGTTCAAGGTCGCGTGGAACGAAGTGTTTAATGCCCAAGCCTGTAGCTTGTTCTTTTGTTTCAAGTTGCGTGGTAATGCCAGTATGGCAGGTTCCGCTTTGACAGTCACGACAGATCGTACAACCAATTGCCACCATTGCCAGCGTCGCAAAGCCGATGCGGTTTGCGCCGAGGCACATCAATTTCACTGTGTCTGCCGCTGTGCGCACGCCGCCGTCAGCCCAAATTTCAACGTCGTTGCGCAACCCAGCTTCGGTTAGAGTGCGATGCGCTTCGACGATTCCGATTTCAGCCGGCAAGCCAACATTTTTTAACGAATGTTGTCGCGCCGCGCCAGTTCCACCATCAAAGCCGGTTAGATAAATAATATCCGCTCCAGCTTTTGCAATGCCGACTGCAATAATACCAATGCCCGGCACTACCGGAACCTTGACCGCCACACGTGCTTTTGGGTTGATGGTCTTCAGCTCTTCGATGAATTGTGCAAGGTCTTCGATGGAATAAATATCGTGATTGTTGGATGGCGAGATTAAGTCCACGCCTTTGCGGGCATGGCGTGCCGCCGCCACTTTGTCGGTCACTTTGCGGGCGGGCAGGTGCCCACCCTCGCCAGGTTTCGCGCCTTGCCCCACTTTGATCTCAATCAGGTTAGACGAGTTAATAGTTTCTGCTGTAATACCAAAGCGACCCGAGGCAATTTGAATACCGCGATGAAACGGATACTTGCCAAGCAAATCACGGATCTCGCCGCCTTCGCCGTTCACCGAAAGCATGTTCAAACGAAACGCTGCTTCAGCATAGGCACGATAGGCGATCTCACCTTGCGAGCCGAAAGACATCGAAGCGATCAGGAATGGCAAACTATGCGAGGTAATGCCGGTATCTACATTTCCTTTTTGGATATTCGACTCACTTGGGCGGAACTCCAAAATATGACGAAGCGAGACCGGGTTGGCTTTTGCTGTGCTTTCAACATGCGCCTCATACTCACCCGAACCTGATTCACCCTTCCCGAGTTTTCCTGCCGCCTTCCACACTTTTGGGTAAAAGTGATTCACACGCGCAAGGTCGCCGCGCCCGGCACTGTGATAGGACTGAGCGCGTTTTTCTATATCGGCGTCAATATCTGTCCATTGCAAGCCGCCAGTTGCCGAACCGCCATGATTGGGGGTACCTAGCGCGGATGCAACTTCTGAGCCGAGACCAATGCTGGCGAATAAACGTCCATAGCCGCGCGCTTCGTGAATGCCCATGGTGCTGGTGCTCTTCTCGATGCCGGAGCGTAAAGCTTTGAGCGTGTTCTTCAATTTGGATTTAAGCTCGTCTGTCGTTTCGGCTTTCTCTTTAAATGCCGCCTCAAAAAGCAGATACGGCACGACCGCATCCGCGCCCATACCGAGGGTGAGAATGACGTCGTGTAAATGGCGGATCGCACCGCTGCGAATGGCGAGGGCGGCACGTCGGCGCAAGTTGACCGAGTCAGCAGTGGAGACTAAACCAAAGTCAATTTTGCCTTTGTCATCACGTGAAAGCGGAGTGGGTTGTGGGTCGTGTGGTTCATAGGCGGCAAAGCTGTGGCGTAAGGCTTTATCGACGATGCCAACCGCCAGGATGGGGTCTAGCCAGCCGTTACCATCCTGAAATGCGGATGTATCATCCAGCAAGATGAATTGAGCGCCGTTTCGCGCCGCCTCCACTGCTGATTGGGCAAGGCGTTCCAAGGCTTGGGGAGTCGATTCGCCGGGTTGGGAGATGGTTTGCAGATGGGTTATTTTTTCTTGAGAGAAACGCGACAATAAACTATTGAGGGTCGTACCGCCTTGTGTGTGTGCTACTTCTGATAGCAAACTTTCATCGGCATTTGGAAAGTCCAACACGATGGGTGATTCAAGTGTAAAGGTTACATCATCGTCGAGTTGATTGGGCAGCAGAGGTGGGCGTGAGCCGATAACCACTTGCGTGGAGAAATGTTCGGCTTCGCGTTCGCGGTCAATGGCGGGGTTGGTGACCACTGCAACGGCTTCTTTGAAATAGTCTGCAATGTTTTGGCGTTCGGCAGAAAGCGGCGCGAGCGGACCATCATAACCGAGTGAGCCGATGGGGTCACTGCCGTTGTTTGCAAGTTCCTGCACCCATTCGCGGTCTTCGCGCCCCCAACCAAAAGCGGAGAGTCTGTTGTCGAGAGCGGCAACAGGTGTCGGCGCGGAAAGAGGCGCAGATGTTTCGTTTGCAATGTGAGAGAGTCTTTTACTTAGCGTTTCAAGCGAGCCGAATCGGCGTGTCGTCAATTTCAACATGCGTTGCTGAATGGCAGGGTAGTCGAAGACTTCGACGTTGCGTTCACGGTGAATTCGTAAGCGCATTTTTTCCCCAGGTGAAAGTGGAATGGGGTCAGTTTGCATGGTATCGAGGTGATAGACGCCTTTTTCACTGGAGAAGAAATATTCTTTTTCCGTGTCACCGAACCAGAGTGGACGCAGACCGAGCGCATCCACACTAAAGACGCATTCATCGCCAAAGCGCGA
>JBDKJK010000515.1:0-6123 GCA_039796675.1 Chloroflexota bacterium | reverse complement strand
CGTGAGCGGATGATCCAATCCGTTTTTTCTGCGATGAAGCCGTGAATATCTTGCAGTGTTGCCCGCCTCGGTGCGCGGACGGTAAGGCTGCCGTCGCGTTCGAGAATGAGGGCAATGGTGCGGCGTTTGGCGCGGACGAGTTTATCGATTTGAATGGTCATGATTGGATGTATTGTAAACATAAAATAAAAACCCGCAGTAACGCGGGTTTTTGGTGGTGCCGAGGGGGAGATTTGAACTCCCGACCAAGGGCTTATGAGTCCCCTGCTCTGCCACTGAGCTACCTCGGCGTGGTCAAAGCGGGGCAAATATTACTACGGGGATTTAGAATTGTCAACGCGGTATTATTCAGAAGTTAAAATCATAATCATGGATTTATCCTCCCCTGCTATAATCAGGAAAAGGTGAGCCATGAACATTCTTGTGCTGGAAAATGACCCGAGGGAAGCCGAAGCCATTCAACAGGGATTGAGTGGTCTATCAAATACAGTGTCCATGCTTACTTCAAGTGCGCAGGCTTGGCAGGCAATTCAGGCGGGTGGTGTGCAATTTCTGATCGTAGATCAAGATTCAAGCGATGTTGTGCAAACGCAATTGATCCAACGTATTCGTTCTGCGCAGCTTTCGGAACCGGTTTATATTCTCTTGATCAGTGCCAACGATCCACAAGCAGATTCTGCCTTGAAAGGCGATGATGTTCTTCACCGCCCTTACACCATTGCCGATTTGAAGAACCGCATCGAGATTGCCAGACGCATCATTTCTCTGACATCCAAATTATCATTGGCAAACAGACAGTTAGAAGATCAGGCGATTTTTGACTCATTAACAGGTTTCATGAACCGCTCTGGGTTTTTGCGCCAGGCTGTTGGAGAATTGGAGAGGTCGCGCCGTGCATCGCTTCCACTTAGCTTGATCGCGTTGGATATTGATAACTTCAAGGTGATCAATGACCGCTTTGGTCCTGCGCTTGGAGATCAGGTGCTCGAAGTGGTTGCCAAGTCGATTCGGGATAAGAGCCGCCCGTATGATTGTATCGGACGTTGGACAGGGGATGAATTTGTGCTTGCCTTACCCGGTGTGATTGGCGCGGATGCGGAAAAGGTGGCAGAGAGAATCATTGCCGGGGTTCGCGGCACCCGTATTGAGGTCCCGAATGAGCCGCCGTTAAATGTAAAAGTCAGCGCGGGAATTGCTGCCATCATGCGCATCACCACCACCACCGAGATCGAGCCGATCATCCAAAGCGCTCGTCAGGCTGTGGCACTTGCAAAAGAAGCCGGGGGCAATCAGGTGTTTTTGTCGTTTCTTTAACTCATAACCATTGGATCAGGAACAAAGCAGCCATTCCAACCAGAATGGTGAGTAGTGTATTGCGTGAGAACCAGGCGGTGGCAATGGCGAGCAAACCAGCCACGAGGCGTGGATTGGAAAGTGAAATATCGAGCGCATTGTTGCTGAGAAAAATCTCGGGGAAGATGATGGCAGAAAGCACTGCGGGTGGAACGTAATGCAAGGCATGGCGCATGGTGCTGGGAATCTCGAACTTGCCGAATAAATAAATGAGCGAAAACCTCATCCCAAAAGTAATTAGCCCTCCAGCGACCATCACAAACCAAATATTGTTCATTTTGACTCCTGTATGGGCTGGCGAGACTCAAGCAGCATGCCCACAGCGATGCCTACCAGTGCAGCGAGGATCAAACCCAGTTTATAAGGTAGAGAATATGCCAACAAGGCTGTAACCCCGGCGCTGAGCGCGGCGGCGATCATTGGGCTTTTTTTCATCACTGGCACGATCATGGCAATAAAGGTGAGCGGCAGGGCAAAGTCTAATGAGAGGTTCGAAGGAATGGATGCGCCCAGGAATACCCCAATGGCGGTGCTGATCTGCCAGTTTATCCAAAGAGAAATGCCACTGCCAAAAAGGAACCAATGCTTATGGCTTGTGCTCAAGCCCTCTTTTTCGTAATATAAAATAGAAGGAGCATAGGCTTCATCGGTGAGAAGGTAGGAGAGTAAGACTTTCCATCGCAGTGAGAGGTCTTTGAGGTAGGGGGCAAGTGAGGCACTATACAGCATGTGCCTCAGGTTTACCACGGCAATGGTTAAGATCATCACAAAGGCAGGGGCGCCTTCGCTAAACAACTGGGCGGTGATAAATTGTGCCGACCCGGCAAAGACGATGGAGGACATCAATTGTGCAGCGATGTTAGATAACCCCGAGTTGATAGCCAATGCGCCATAGATCAGCCCAAATGGAAATACGCCGATCAGAATTGGGACTTCGGCGCGGACCCCTTCAATGAAATTTCTTTTTGCTTCGCTCATAGTTATCCTTTACCAATAATTTCTTTTGCCGCACGTTGACCACTTTCCACAGCGCCTTCCATAAAACCTTGAAAGGCTGTGGCGTGTTCGCCTGCAAAGAATAAACGCCCTGCTGGTGTGAACAAGGTCTGCCAATGCGCACGGACATGCCCCGGGGCGAGATTCATGTAAGATGCTTTTGTGAACGGCTCATTTAGCCATGCGGTCGTTTCGGTGTGTTCGATCAAATCAGAGGAGCCGGGGAATATCTTCTCGATCTCATTCACAGCGACTTGAATCCGTTCTTCATTGGATAATGCCGAAAGTTTTGCGCCGGGCGCGCCGCCTGTGTAGGCGGTGAGGATTCCGCTTTCATGTTCCATGTGACTGGTGGCATGCCAGATATAGCCGATGGGCAGATCTGAATTCAATCGTCCGTTCCAATTTTTTTCGTCCCAGAAACGGTTACGATATTGAATCATCACCTTGGTTACCGCACCGTAAGAGATTTCATTCACCATGCGTTGATGCGGAGTGGGCAGCGACCCGCCAAAATCAATTGCGCGTGCCGTGCTCAATGGAATTGTAAGAATGGCAAAGTCGGCATCAATTGTCAAAGTAGAATCGGCTTGGGTGTAGGCAACAGTTACCCCGTCGGGTTTGAGGCGTAGCAATTGGACGACTGCATTCAAGCGCACATCGGTCAACGTCTTTGCCAACGCCTGCGGAATTAAGTCGTTGCCGCCAAGCACACGCATACTGGGCAGGCGCTCGGTGCTGCTGTAATACATCTTTGCATTGCGGCATAGATCAAGCAGTGATAAGGCATGTGGCTCGCAAGTATATTCAGAACGAATGTAGGTGACGAAATATTTTTTCGTTAGCAGATGAAGATCAAGCGAGTCGATCCAATCACTTGCCGATTTTGAGTCGAGCTCTTCTGCGTTATCGGCTGTCTGCGGCTGATATGGGTCTGGCACTCGCTGACTCAATTTAGCCATGGCTTCCCAACCGCGTTGCACTTCAGCCGCAAAATCGAAGCCCCAAAATTTTGCATCGGCAACTAGCCCGGCTTTGCCATCAAAACTGCCCCAATCTTTAGCTTGTGCCTGCCATGAACCGGAAGAAGCCAAAGGAATATTGAATTCTTTTGCCAACGAGATCAAACGAGTATGATGTTCTTCGATAAATTCGCCGCCGCCCTCGGCTACAAGACCATGCTTGAATGTGCGCAGGGTATGCACTCGTCCGCCAACACGATCACGCGCCTCCAGCACCGTCACTTGCCAGCCTGCTTTTTGCAATTCGTAACCAGCCGAAAGCCCAGCCAACCCCGCTCCAATAATGATGACAGATTTATTATTCATACGTTTGGATTTTATCATTTGCATAAAAAAAGCCGTCCAAATTGCGGACGGCTTCGCTTCTTTCCCGTACTTGAGCTGATTCAGCTTTCGATATTTTTTTCTAGCCGAGAGCTTTCTTCGCTGCCGCGATCACTTCGTCATAATCGGGCTCAGTGCCCAGGGTCGGCAGGTAGTTGACATAGGTTAGCTTGCCATCGCGCCCAACGATGAAGACCGAGCGGCGCAGGTAGCGGCGTTCTTTGATGAGGATGCCGTACTTGATGCCAAACTCACCTTCGAGCACATCAGAAACAACTTTCACTTTTTCTACACCGGCGGCGCCACACCAGCGCTTTTGCGCCATGGGGAAGTCGGTGCTGATGGTGTAAATGACAATGTCATCACTCAGCTTGGCGGCTTCTTCGTTGAAGCGGCGGGTTTCACGGTCGCACACATCCGTATCCAGCGAAGGGACAGCCGAAAGGATGATGACCTTTCCCTTGGATTCTTGCAGCGGGCTCACAGATGCCCAGCCTGCGATGACACTGGTAAATTCAGGCGCAGCCTGCCCAACGCTTACTTCATCTCCATACAGAGTGGCGAAGTTATCGCCCAGTTTGAAAACATCATTTCGAATGGTTGTCATAAATCTCTCTCTCCAAAATTGGTATATTTGACTATTGTATCAGATGCCTATCGGTAGGGCGCTCTTACATAATTAAATCGATTTCTGGCGATATAATACGCCCGCTTCTACATCTAAAGGAGATTTTCTTGTCATGGAATTTGTGCCCACAACTCTGCCTGATGTCGTTTTGATAAAACCAAAAGTATTCGAAGACCCGCGCGGCTTCTTCATGGAAACCTACCGTGGAGACCGTTTCATTGCCGGTGGTATTTCTCAGCCATTTGTGCAGGAAAATCATTCTGCCTCTAGCAGGGGGGTACTGCGTGGTTTACATTACCAGCTTCGTCAAACGCAGGGCAAGCTGGTGCGCGCCATTGCTGGAGAAATCTACGATGTTGCAGTGGATATTCGCCGAAGCTCGCCAACCTTCGGACAGTGGGTTGGTATAATTCTCTCTGCAGAAAATAAGAATCAACTATGGGTTCCCGGCGGGTTTGCACACGGGTTTTATGTAATGAGCGAACGTGCCGAGGTAGTTTATAAAGTCACTGACTACTATGCTCCCGAATGGGAACGCAGTATTTTGTGGAATGATCCTAAAATTGGTGTCGAGTGGCAGCTGAATGGCATTGACCCAATTCTTTCGCAAAAAGATGCGGCTGGCAAGCCTTTGGCAGATGCCGAAATTTTCGACTAAAGGATTTGATATGAAAAATATACTCGTCACCGGCGGCGCCGGGTTCATTGGCTCGAACTTCATTCATTATGTATTACACGCTGAAAAAGATATCCAACTGATTAACTTTGATGCACTGACCTACGCCGGTAACCTTGATAGCCTGGTAGACGTGGCAGATGACCCGCGCTATCAGTTCGTGCAGGGAAACATCTGTGATGATCAGCAGGTTGATGCAGTGCTACGTGAATATCAGATCGATACCATTGTTCACTTTGCCGCAGAATCACATGTAGACCGTTCCATTTTAGGGCCTCGCCAATTTGTCGAGACGAATGTGATGGGTACCTTCACAATGCTCGAAGCAGCACGGAATTACTGGATCAAAGACAAGGGTCTTCCGTTGGAGAATGTGCGTTTTCATCACGTTTCTACTGATGAGGTGTTCGGTTCGTTGAAACCCGGCGAACCCGCATGGACGGAAGACACCCCCTACGCACCAAATTCCCCTTATGCGGCTTCCAAAGCATCCAGCGATCATCTTGTCCGCTCGTATGGACATACATACGGGCTTCCCTTTACAATTACTAATTGTTCCAATAATTACGGTCCTTATCAGTTTCCCGAAAAACTCATCCCTGTGATCATTCTCAATGCCATGGAAGGAAAACCCCTGCCTGTATATGGTGACGGTCAACAGATCCGTGACTGGCTGCACGTGGAAGACCATTGCGAAGCGATTCACCTTGTATTGACGAAAGGCAGCACGGGTGAGACCTATAATATTGGTGGTGAGAATCAGCCAGCTAATCTTACAATTGTGGAAACCATCTGCGATATTCTCGACGAGATCGATGCCAACCCGGCACACAAACCACATCGCAGCCTAATCCAATTCGTCACCGACCGCCCCGGGCATGACCGCCGTTATGATATGGATACCCACAAAATCAGCACAGAATTAGGCTGGCGTCCGCGTCATAACCTTACGCAGGGATTGTTGGATACAGTGCAATGGTACCTTGCACATCCCGAGTGGGTGGCTGCCATCCGTCAACGACAGGAATATAAAGGTTGGATGGATGCAAATTACAAATCAAGATAATCCATTTCAGGAGAAGATGCGATGAAGGGAATTATTCTGGCTGGCGGACACGGCACAA
>JBDKJK010000514.1:0-4938 GCA_039796675.1 Chloroflexota bacterium | reverse complement strand
CAACGGACTCAGCTCAACCTGCTGCAACAGAAGACCATACTGACGAAGAAAGCGCAGATCACGATCATGCCCATACTTCAGATGTCGATTTGACCCACCTTGAAGTAGGCGACGGAAAATATTCCACCAGCCCGCAGGTTGGGTATGTATATTCCTGCCAAACCCAATTCAATGGCGGTGGAGCAACGGGAACCGGCAACTGGATGAACGGCGATGGCACTTGGGATGCGACGAAGAAAGCCGTAGTGGATGGTTCTGTGACTTGGCCTTCTTCATTCACGGTTTCACTTCAAGGTGACCAGCGCGTCTTCACCGGCAATGACTTGCCGAATCACCCCACCGGTACATTCCCCGTTGACCCCAACGACGATGCCTATACTGTGGATCGCAATCCGAATTCCATTCAAGAACAATCGGTTAATTTTAGTGTGCCAGCAAACCCAACCGCTGCGGCTCAGCCAAATTGTGTAGGTGGTGAAGTGGGCATTCTTCTCTCTGGCGTCGTTGTTTTCAATGCCTTCGATGCTGAAGGACGTGATGCAGTAGCGCATGAAGTTCAAGATGAATGTGATGGACATCCGCAAATGTCAGGCTTTTATCACTACCACAGCCTAAGCGATTGTATTGAAGACACTTCCACAAGTGGACATTCCTCTTTGGTTGGATATGCTTTTGATGGGTACGGAATTTACGGATACTATGGCGAAGATGGCGCGGAAGTTACGAATGAAGATCTCGACTCATGCCATGGTCATACTCATGTCGTCGAATGGGATGGTCAGATGGTGGAGATGTATCACTACCACGCCACGCATGAATTCCCATACACGGTGGGGTGCTTCCATGGTACCCCTGCCGTGCGCGCGCTTTCTGCGGACGGTCAGCAAGGTCAGGGACAAGGTCAACAGCCTGCTGGGCAGACTCAGCCCACAGGTCAGGTTGGAGGCGGGCAAACTGGGCAAGGCCAGCAGCCTCCGCAGGAAGCGATCACTGCCTGCACAGGTTTATCTGTTGGAGCATCCTGTTCGATCACCACACCCAATGGCACTTTGGCTGGTACATGCGGAACCCCGCCAAACTCAACCCAACTAGCGTGTGTGCCTGCAGGCGGACCTCCTCCATAATCATCAACGGACTGGCAATTGCCAGTCCGTTTTTCATGACGCGCGTCATGGGGCTGTGTGATTGATTGCATGCCTCAAAAGAAATATCAATGATTTTACGCACTGATTACATTTCCTTTACATCCATACAATGCAATTAGAAATTCAAACCAAATGATGAAAGGAGAATAGATATGAAACAAATCGCAAAAATTTTATTGGTAGGGATCAGCGTGATCGCAACAGGCTGCCAGGCAGTGTTGCCGCCGCAGGTGAATGCCTCGGTGGAGGATGTGAACTATGAGGCACCTCAACCTCCTACAAATAACGGCGGAATGAATTTTGAAATTGTTCCGCTGGATGGTAATGGGAATAATCAGACGAATCCGCAATGGGGCAGTGTGAATCAGAATCTGCTGCGCTTTTCACCTGCGGATTATGGGGATGGCATCAGCAGTCTGGCTGGTGAGAGCCGACCCAGTCCGCGAGTGATTAGCAATACCTTTTCAGCCAGCCCGGGTGAAGATGTGTTCAATGACCGCGACTTCACCGCATTTGTCTATGCTTGGGGACAGTTTCTCGATCATGACATCGACCTTACCGGCTCTGCCGACCCGAAAGAGTCTTACCCTGTGATCGTCCCTTCGGGTGATGAATGGTTTGACCCCAATAGCACAAGCGAGATGACAATCTCTTTCTCGCGCTCTCAATACGATACGGCAACAGGAACGTCCGCAGATAATCCGCGCCAGCAGGTAAACTCCATCACGGCATTTGTTGATGGCTCACAGATCTACGGCGTGGATGCGGAACGTGCCGCCGCATTACGCGAGTTTGTAGGCGGGCGGATGAAGATGAGCGACGGCGATCTAATGCCTTTCAACACCGCAGGCTTTGAGAATGCCAATGATGCGCACCGTGTGGATGATGCTCAGCTATTCCTCGCTGGGGATGTGCGCGCCAATGAGAACCCTGAATTATCGTCTTTGCATATTTTGTTCATTCGCGAACACAACCGCATTGCCGATGAAGCTGCACAACGCCACCCCGATTGGACGGATGAAGAGTTGTATCAATTTGCCCGTCGGGTTGTGATCGCAGAATTGCAGAAGATTACCTACGATGAGTTCCTGCCAGCTTTTCTCGGCGAGAACGCCATGCCTGATTATCGCGGCTATCAAGCGGATGTGAATCCGGGCATTGCCAACGAATTTTCCACGGCGGCTTTCCGTTTTGGTCACAGCATGTTGGGCACTGATATTGAATTTTTGGATAACGATGGCGAAGAAATATTTGAGGCAATGGAACTGCGCGACTCCTTCTTTAACCCGGTCGTGCTCAGCGATACAGACATTGACCCCGTCCTCAAATATCTCGCCTCCGACAATGCGCAAGAGATCGACCCCATTGTTGTAGATGATGTCCGTAACTTTCTCTTTGGAGAACCCGGGCAGGGCGGCTTCGACCTCGCCTCGCTCAACATCCAACGCGGACGTGACCACGGCTTGGCAGATTACAACACCGTCCGTGTGGCGTACGGGTTGGAGCGCCTCACCAGCTTTGCCCAGATCACATCAGACCCGGCATTGCAGGCAAAACTCGCTTCCACCTATGGCAATGTGGATAACATTGACTTATGGATCGGCGGCTTGGCAGAAGACCATTTGCCAAACTCCAGCATGGGCGAAACCTTCACAGCCATCATCGTCGATCAGTTCGTGCGCCTGCGCGATGGGGATCGTTTCTGGTATCAATCTTCTTTACCAGACCGGCTCATGCGCGAGATCGAAGACACAACCCTGGCAGCTATCATTCGTCGGAATACCGATATCACCAAGTTGCAGGAAAATGTCTTCTTTTTCAATGACAGTACCGTGATGATCGACTCTTCATCCACGGCACAAGAGCCTGAACAGCCAGCGCCCTCCACCTCTCCCGATACAGGGGATGGAAATGGGCAAGCACAGCAGGATGGTCAATCAGCAAACAGACCGCCACACAATGGCAGACCACCACGCGGCGGAAATGGACGCGGGGGCGGGGGCGGACGCCCATAATCGTAGTAATAACTGCTCCCATTGTTAGCATACCAACAATGGGAGCAGAAAACCAAATTTTGGAGAACCCATGAAACGCAACTTGATGATGTTCAGCCTTCTACTAATGATCGTTCTAACAGCCTGTCAGGCATCTGCGCCTGAAAATTCGAGCCTGGTAGCTCAAACACAAGCTCAACCCGAAGCATCAACACAGCCAGCCCAGCAGGAAGCAGCCCAAGGCGTTGTAGAGATCAAAGCCGAAGTGTGGGCAGATAATTGGTTCGCTTTTTATCTGGCAGATCAGCTTGTTAAAGAAGATTCAGTTCCGATCACGACCGAGCGTTCCTTCAACGCGGAGACATTCACCTTCACCGCATCCTATCCCATGACCTTGAACTTTATCGCCAAAGATTTCAAAGAAAATGATACCGGCTTGGAATATATCGGCTCGAACCGCCAGCAGATGGGCGATGGCGGGCTGATCGCACAATTTACCAATGCACAAACCGGCGAATTGATCGCCGTCACCAATGCCAATTGGGTTTGTACCGTCATCCATGAAGCGCCATTGGATAAATCTTGTGAGAATGAAACCAATCCAGTGGCTGGCACCATGCCCTGTGGTTTTACTTCACTTGAAGAACCCGCCGGGTGGATGCTGCCCACGTTTGATTCTTCTTCATGGAACCCTGCCTCGATCTACTCTGCATCACAAGTAAGCCCCAAAGATGGCTACGACCAGATCTCATGGGACTCATCTGCGCAATTCATTTGGGGACCCGACCTTGAGACGAATAACACAGTGTTGTGTACCTTAACCATATCAGAATAAAAATTGAGCTTATACAAGACGCAAATAGTCTGGTTTTGTATAAGCCCAATACAAAATCAGTTCAGGATTATTCCCTGAACTGATTTTTCCTTAATGAAGTGTTCGCAGGGCGGGTTTGTAACCCGCCATGTGTCAAATATCAAGGAATCATCAGGCTAAATACCCTATGGGCACTTAGCCTGACCCACAATTGACTTTTTCTAATTTCTATCAGCCGTTCGCAGCAGGATAACCCCTAATAACAACAACAAACTTCCGCCAAATTGAACACCGGTCATGACTTCGCTGAGGAAGATGTATGACCAGACCGCTGTAAAGACAGGCTCAAGGGTGGCGACCAGGTTCGAGACCGTCGGCGAGAGATGGCGGATGCTTAGCGTGTATAAACCGAAGCCACCCAAAGTTGGAGCCACGCCAAGGAAGAAGAGCAGACCCCAGCCGGGAATGGAGCTGCCCAACCAAAGCAGGTCTGAGAACACGGGTTGTTTGGTGATGAATAGATCACTGGCGATGGTGAAGAAGAACAGGAAGAATGTGGCAGATGCAAAACTGTATAAGAGCGCTGTCCACGAATCGATGTGTCGGTCACCGGCGGCTTTGCCTTGCAGGTTGTAGATGGCGAACATCAGACCGGTCAGCAATCCGAAGATGATGCCCAGCGGATTTAACTTCCATGCGGCGGGGTTTGCGGCGCCTGCGACTAAGATCGTGCCGATAAAGCTCAAGGCGATGGAGATGATCTTGATGCCGTTGAAACGCTCTTTGAAGACGAGATAACTGAGCACAGCCGTCATTGCAGGCGAGGAAAAGGCTAGAACTGTAGCAACAGCCGCCCCGTTGTATTGAACCGAGAACGTCCACATCGAATTGAAGACCGCCAGCGAAAATCCATACAAGACCATGAAGCCCCAATGCTTGCGTTCTAGCGAAAAAAGTTTGCGGCTGAAGATCAACAAGCCGACCA
>JBDKJK010000513.1:0-5857 GCA_039796675.1 Chloroflexota bacterium | reverse complement strand
GGGCGACCGCAAGGGTCGCCCCAACGGTCGCCCAACAGGAGATAATTATGAAAAAATACAACATCCACAAAGCAGTTGTCATCGGCTCGGGGACGATGGGCGCAGCCATCGCCGCGCATTTGGCGAATATTGGCGTGCCTGTGACCTTGCTCGATATTGTTGCAAAAGATTCGCCCGATAAAAATAAAATTGTCAAAGAAGGTTGGGATCGCTGTATCAAAGCCCGCCCTGCCAATTTGATGGGCGACGAGTTGAAGACCTTGGTTAAGCTCGGCAATCTCGAAGAAGATTTTGGCGCTGTCGCCGAAGCGGATTGGATCTGCGAAGCCATCATCGAGAACCTCAAGATCAAACAAGATTTGATGACCCGTATTGACGAAGTCCGCAAGCCGAATGCCATCGTTTCTACCAATACTTCGGGCATTCCCGTCGCTTCGATTGCGGAAGGTCGCTCGAAGGGTTTCAAACAGCATTTCCTCGGCACGCACTTTTTCAACCCGCCGCGCTACTTGAAACTTTTGGAAATCATCCCCACGCCTGATACATCCAAAGAAGTGACCGAGTTCATTTCGCACTTCGGTGAATATCGTTTGGGCAAGGGCATTGTGCTTTGCAAAGATACGCCCAACTTCATCGGCAATCGCGTGGCATTTGGTACGGGTGCTTTTGCAATGGACTTCATCCTCAATAACGAATACACCGTGGATGAAGTGGACGCTCTTACTGGACCTCTAATGGGTCGCCCAAAAACAGCCACATTCAGGCTGATAGATCTGGTGGGTGTGGACGTGTGGCATCACGTGGGCAAGAATCTTGCTCCCTTGATTCCGCACGACAAACTCGGGCAGAAATATCTCGCCGCCGAAAAGCCGCAGAAACTGATGGACACGTTGATGGAGCGCAAGTGGCTCGGCAACAAGACCAAGGTTGGCTTCTATAAGGAAGTCCGCGATGCGGAAGGGAAGAAGCAGTTCTACTCGCTGGATTTGAACACGCTGGAGCATGTCCCTGCGAGCAAGCCGCGCTTTGACTCGGTCAAGGCGGCGAAAGATGTCGAGGGATTGGGCGACAGGCTCAAGGTCATGTTGGAAGCGCCTTCGGCGGACAAGGGCGCCAAGCTCGTCAAGGCGCTCACGTATCAAAGTTTCCAATACGTTTCATCCATCATCCCTGAAGTAGCAGATACCGCGAAGCCGATTGATGATGCCATCCGCTGGGGCTTCATGCACGAAGCGGGCGCATTTGAGATTTGGGACATGCTCGGCGTGAAGGAAACGGTCAAGCGCATGAAAGCGGAAGGTTACCCCGCCGCGAAGTGGGTGGATGAAATGTTGAAGAACGGTTGTGAGACCTTCTATCAATATAAAGGCACGAATAAGATCGGCGCATATGACGTTGCCAAGGGTAAGTATGTGAAGTTCAAGCAACCTGAAGGATTTGTGTTCCTGAAGGATCTGCGCGGCACGAAAAAAGAAGTGAGCAAGAACGCAGGCGCGACGCTGTTTGATATTGGCGACGGCGTGGGCTTGGTGGAATTCCACACCAAGATGAATGCGCTCGATGATGATATTTTTGCGATCACTTCTGAGGCATTGGATAAACTCGAAACTGATTTCGATGGTCTGGTCGTCGGCAGCGAAGCGGATAACTTCAGCGCGGGCGCGAACTTATTCATGGTGGTCGTTGCGGCGCAGCAAGGCATGTGGGATCAACTCGATGATGCCATTCGCCGTTTGCAGAATATGAACATGCGCATGCGCTATTCGCCCAAGCCTGTGGTGGTTGCTCCTGCTGGGCTGGCGCTTGGCGGCGGTTGTGAAGTGACCATGCATGCCTCGCGTGTTGTGGCGGCTTCTGAAACGTATATTGGTCTGGTGGAACTCGGCGCGGGTGTCATCCCTGCGGGTGCGGGTACAAAAGAATATATGCGCCGCATCATTAATCCTGCGGTGAAAGTTCCCGATGCCGAACCGTTCCCATTCATTCAAAAGGCGTTCCTGCAAATTGGTCAGGCGAAAGTTGCCACCTCTGCCGAAGAAGCACGCGGCATGGGAATCCTCGGTCCGCAAGACCGCATTGTGACCAACCGCGATCATCTGCTGACCGAAGCGAAGAAGGAAGTGCTGCACATGCTCAACGCGGGGTATAGACCGCCCACACCTGAACTCATCTACGCTGCTGGGCGTGACATGTTCGGCGCCATGAAAGTCGGTGCCTGGGCATTCAAAGAAGGTCACTACATCACCGAATACGACTCGCACATCGCCACCAAACTGGCGCACATCATCGCGGGCGGAGATATCACCAAGCCGACTTGGGTGAGCGAGCAGTATATTTTGGATTTGGAAAGAGAAGCATTTTTATCTCTTTGCGGTGAAGAAAAAACTCAAGCCAGAATGTGGTCGATCTTGCAGAGTGGGAAGCCGTTGCGAAACTAGTCGAAGGTCAAAAGTCGAAAGTCGTTTGACCTTTGACCTTTGACTCTCTGATAAGGAGATTATCTATGACAACAAAAGAAGCCGTTATTGTTAGCGCAGTCCGAACTCCCGTGGGCAAAGCCAAGCGTGGAGGGATGGCAACGGTTCGTCCTGATGAAATGGGTGCCGCGGTGTTGAAAGAATTGCTCAACCGTACCCCGAACCTTGACCCCGCTCAAATTGAAGATGTGGTCTTTGGCTGTGCCTTCCCCGAAGGCGAGCAGGGCATGAATGTGGCACGTACTATATCGATCCGCGCGGGTCTGCCAGATACTGTCCCTGCCGAGACTATCAACCGTTATTGCTCATCAGGCGTGCAGTCCATTGCGCACATTGCCCATGCCATCAAAGCTGGTGACATTGAGATCGGCATTGGTGCTGGCGTGGAGTCCATGTCGATGGTGCCAATGATGGGTTACAAGTTTTCGCCTAATCCGCAGTTCGCGATGGAGTTGCCGCACTACTACACCAACATGGGGCTCACCGCTGAAAATGTCTCGCTCAAGTATGGCATCAGCCGCGAGGCGCAGGATGAGTTCGCGCTCAAGAGCAACCAGAAGGCGGCGCGAGCCGTTGAGTCAGGTCTCTTCGACCCTGAACTCGTCGCGCTTGATGTTGAACTCAACGAATATGTGGATGGCAAAGTCGTCAAGAAAAATTTCACCGTCAAGCGTGATGAAGGTCCGCGCGGCGACTCGACGTTGGAAGGTCTCGCCAAACTCAAGCCCGCTTTCAAAGAAGGCGGCATGGTCACCGCTGGAAATTCCTCTCAAATGTCGGATGGCGCTTCGGCGGTCATGGTCATGTCTGCGGAAAAAGCGGCGTCACTGGGACTCAAACCTTTGGCGCGCTTCGTTGCCTTCGCCGTGGGCGGGGTTGCCCCCGAATTGATGGGAATTGGTCCCGTAGCTGCGATTCCCAAAGTCTTAAAGACGGCGGGACTGTCCATGAATGAAATTGACATCTTCGAGCTAAATGAAGCTTTCGCGGCTCAATCTCTTGCTGTAATGCAGACTCTTGAGATTGACCCAGAGAAGGTCAACGTGAACGGCGGTGCGATCGCACTCGGACATCCGCTTGGCTGCACCGGCTCCAAACTTACCACCCAACTCCTCTACGAAATGGGACGCCGCAAGTCCAAGTACGGCATGGTCACCATGTGCATCGGTGGCGGCATGGGCGCTGCTGCGATCTTTGAAAATTTGCAATAAAAAGTTACAAGTTGCAGGTTGAACGTTCAAAGTTTCAACCTGCAACTTTCAACCTTCAACTTTCCAACCTAGGAGAAACAATGGCTCTTACAATCGAAACCCTCATGTCCAAAATGCCCGGCGCGTTCATCCCCGAAAAAGCCGCTGGGCTGGATGCCACCATCCAATTTAAGTTCACTGGTGAAGAACCCGGCGAATGGTACGCCGCCATCAAAGATGGCAAATGCGAAGTTGCCAAGGGTGAACACGCTTCTCCCAAGATGACCCTCACCGCCGACTCCGCTGATTACGTCAAAATCTTCACCGGCGAAATTGACGGAATGCAAGCCTTCATGCAGGGCAAGCTTAAACTGGCAGGCGATCTAAACTTGGCAATGAAATTGACCCAGATGTTCAAGATCAAGTAAATAGACAAGTTTTGTCGTAAAATACGCTCAACATTTGTTGGGCGTATTTTTTATCGGAGAATCAAAATGACTGAATACTCGATCTGGTGGACAATTGGTGGATTTGCTTGTTTAATCATGCTTGGATTGGCTGTTGTAGCGCCGGGATTTATTCTTGGGTTTTCTATTTCACGGAAGTTCAATCAAGAACTTAAAGTAGAAAGAGCAGAACGCGAGAAATACCAGAAATCCATTCGCGATAACGGTGGGGTTTTAGCGCCAGGCATTATCCTCGCAGCCAAAATCCTTAAGTCATGGGGCGGAGGGAAGCACTCATCGTCCAGTTCACATATCATGGAGTATGAGATTGAGATCACGCCAGAAAGTGGGTTGCCATTTCGTGCCAAAACAAGAGAGGAATTTCTTGGAGGGAGTTATACAATCGTTATGGGCGAAATGATCTCCGAGCATGGACGAAAAGTTTGGGCTGTTTATGATCCCAATGACCCAACTCGTGCATATTTGAGTCATTATGATGAAAATCATTATGAAGGTACTCTTAATTATCGCCGGGGTATTTTTAATACGTTGACCGAAGGGAATGAAGAACTTAAAAAGACAGGCGTACAAGCAGAAGCTATCATAACCGGAGTAGATGACCTAAACCTTCCTTATCCCCTAAAAAAGGGACGCGCCATGCATCTGTATTTTGATGTTATGCCAAGAGGCGGGTCTGTTTTTCGGGCTGAGGGAGACGTGTTAATTGGTGATGCCGCGTTGGAGAAATATTCAGCAGGCAAGACAGTCTATGTCCGTTTCGACCCCAGCCAACCTAAAAGAGCGGTGCTGGACTCCGAACGTAATAAATCAATTCAGTAGTTTATCCGTGTACGCCTCTGCAACCAGACGGATTTGGAACCGTATATTTTTGAGTACCCAAAAAATCGAAATATAAGTAAAATTTGGCATCATTTCATCAGGAGAACCAATCGTGGACTTTAGCTGGATATTTACACCCGAAACGTTGATCGCATTCCTTACACTAGTCGTACTCGAACTGGTGTTGGGCGTGGACAATGTTATTTTTATCTCGATCCTTGCCGGGAAACTTCCCAAACAGGATCAGCAACGAGCTCGTACAACTGGCATTGCGCTAGCGGTCATCACCCGTATTTTGTTGTTACTTTCACTTTCGTGGATCATCAGTCTGGAAGAGCCGTTCTTTTACCTCCCCTGGTTTGGCGGCGAGTCGCTGGGCATTTCAGGGCGTGACTTGATCTTGCTGGCAGGTGGTTTGTTCCTGCTTGGCAAAAGCACCTACGAGATCCATGAAAAACTGGAGGGTCACACCGGGGAAACATCTGCTAAAGTAGCAACGACGTTTGCGAGTGTTATTATTCAGATTCTGTTATTAGATGTGGTGTTCTCGCTCGACTCAGTGATTACTGCGGTCGGCATGGTAGATCACATTGAAATCATGATTATTGCTGTGGTGGTATCGGCAACTGTTATGGTCTTCACAGCCGGACCCATCGGCGAATTTGTTGAGAAGCACCCTACGATTAAGATACTTGCTCTTAGCTTCTTGCTACTGATCGGCTTTACCCTGGTTGTAGAAGGCTTGCACCAACACATCCCGAAGGGATATATCTACTTCGCCATGGGTTTCTCTGTCATGGTCGAAATGATCAACCTGCGTATTCGCGGCAAAAAATCGGAACCAGTTATATTGCATGCTGCATACGTTGCCGAAGGGCAGGAAGCCGCTTCCGCTTCCGCTGCC
>JBDKJK010000512.1:0-5660 GCA_039796675.1 Chloroflexota bacterium | reverse complement strand
TTTGCAGACGATGTCCTCGCCCAGGGAAAAATGATCGGCACAACCATGACCCAAACCTTTTTATGGATTGGTCTTGGGTTTATTGCTCTTGCATTCGTAGAAGGCGGTGGGTCTTATCTTTCTGGGCGATTTGCCGCATTCACTGCGGAGGGTATCACCCGCCGATTGCGTGATTTTCTTTTCGATCACATCCAACGCTTGAGTTTTTCGTATCACAGTGCCACACCCACCGGCGACCTGATCGAACGTGTCACTTCTGATGTAGACGCCCTGCGCCGCTTCTTCTCGGAGCAAGCCATCGGCGTAGGACGTATCGTTCTGCTCTTCTTCATCAACTGGGCAGCGATCCTATACATTAATGTGAAACTTGGTTTGATCTCCGTGATTACTATTCCGCTGATTTTATGGGTTTCATTGTGGTTCTTCAAGAAAGTAACCCAAGCCTACGAAGACTATCAAGCCCAAGAAGCCATCCTCTCCACCACGCTGCAAGAAAACCTGACCGGCGTGCGTGTGGTAAAAGCCTTTGCCCGGCAAGATTACGAAAAAGAAAAATTTGAAAAAGATAACTGGGTGAAATACCTGAAAGGTAAATTGCTACTTTTGATGCACTCGCTTTTCTGGCCCCTTTCAGATATTGTGCTCGGCGGGCAAATGCTCTTCGGTATTATCTATGGCGCCCTTATGGCGATTAACGGAGAGATCTCAACTGGCGATTATCTGGCATATATCGGGCTGCTTATCTGGTTGATCTTCCCCATCCGCAACCTGGGGCGCACCATCGTACAAACATCCACTGGTATGGTCTCGTACCAACGCTTGATGGAAATCACCAAGCAGGCACGCGAAGACCTAGATGGCGGAAAAGCCCAGCCGACAAGCCCTGTACGAGGCGAAGTCGAATTCAAAGATGTCTCTTTTATTTATTCTGATGGGACGCATCATGTCATCAAAGATGTGTCTTTCCACATCAAACCGGGGCAGTCGATTGCCTTGCTGGGCTCCACCGGTTCTGGCAAGACTTCGCTGGTGAATCTGTTGCCACGCTTTCATGATTACACGAGCGGACAGATCCTGCTCGATGGCGTGGATTTGAAAGATTATCCACGCAAGTACCTGCGTGAGCAGATCGGTATTGTTCAACAGGAGCCGTTCTTGTTCAGCCGATCGATTCGCGAGAATATTTTGTATGGTGTGGGTCGCAATGTGACACAAGAAGAGATCGAAGCCGCCGCAAAAGCCGCCGCCGTGCATGACGTGGTTATCACCTTCCCAGATGGCTACAACACCATTGTTGGCGAAAAAGGCGTCACCCTCTCCGGTGGGCAGAAGCAGCGTGTAACGGTCGCCAGAACCATCCTCAAAAATCCGCGCATTCTCATCCTGGATGACTCCACCTCTGCGGTGGATACAGAGACCGAAGCTGCCATCCGTGCCGCACTGGATGCCCTGATGGAGAACCGTACAACCTTCATCATCGCGCATCGCATTCAATCCGTCATGAAAGCAGACTTGATCCTGGTGCTGGATAAAGGTCAGGTCGTACAACATGGAACCCACGAGGAACTAGTCAACCAGTTTGGAGGCATGTATCGCAAGGTGTATGACATTCAGACACGGATCGATGAGGAATTAGAAAATGAAATTGCAAGAGCAAATTAATGTAGGGGTGACCCTCGCGGTCACCCTCGTTGTAAAAGGACAGGGGCAAGCCCTGTCCCTACGGAGAATGAACAATGTCTGAAGAACTTTACGAACTCGAAGAAGAAGAACATACATCCCAAATCACCGCGCCGGTGTTTTGGCGCATCTTGGAAATCGTCAAACCACATTGGAAGTGGGTGCTAGGATTTTTGATCACCATTGGGCTGGTCTCCAGTTTGGATGCCTATTTCACCTATCTGAACAAAGAAATCGTGGATAAGGGCATCCGCTTCAGTGACACTGCCTACATCACCCGCATTGCATGGATCTACGGTACCTTCCTGCTTCTACAGTCTGGTTTTGTGTTTACGTTCATCTATCTCGCAGGGGTGTTGGGCGAACGTGTGCAATATGACCTGCGCAAATTGTTGTTTAACCACCTGCAGGAACTATCGCTTTCGTACTACGCCCAAAATGCGGTTGGACGTTTGATCGCGCGCGTCACCTCAGACACGGGGCGGGTTTCTGAACTGGTGACCTGGGGTATTGTAGATAGCGTCTGGGCGTTGATGAATATCATCACCTCGCTGACCTTTATGGCGATCATCAATTGGCGGCTGGCTTTGATCGTCTCTGCCATTCTGCCGGTGATGGTTTGGGTGGCGTTGAAGTTTCAGGCGTACATTCTGGTCGAGTTCCGTCAGAGTCGGCGTGCGAACAGTAAGATCACTGGCGCGTATAACGAGAACATTCAAGGCGTGCGTGTGGTCAAGGCGCTGGGGCGTGAAGATGCGAACCTGGTCGAGTTTCAAAACTTGACGAACACCATGTACAAAGCATCCTACCGGGCGGCATGGCTTTCGGCGCTCTTTTTGCCGACTGTACAAATCATTGCCGCATTCGCGCTGGGTGCTATCGTTTGGTACGGCGGTGTGCAGATCGAACTGGGGTTTATCACCATTGGCGGTATTCAAGCCTTTGTCTCATACCTGACCTTCATGATGTGGCCCGTGCAAGACCTGGCGCGCGTGTATGCTGAGACCCAGCACAGCATTGCGTCGGCGGAGAGAATATTCAAACTCGTAGACACCCAGCCCGAGGTCCACAATAGAGCCGAAGCCGTCGAGGCGCAGACTCTGCTGGGTGAGATCGAATTCGATCATGTGGATTTCTTCTACGAAGACCGCAAGCCGGTGTTGACCGATTTCACGCTGAAGGTACAGCCAGGAGAAACCATCGCTCTGGTCGGACCGACCGGCGGCGGCAAAAGCACCATAGTTAATCTACTCTGCCGCTTCTACGAACCCGGCAAAGGCGTCATCCGCATTAATGGGCGTGACTATACCGACTACACCATGGAGTCGATCCACAAACGCATCGGCATCGTGCTGCAAACGCCGCACCTGTTTTCAGGGACAGTGCGAGAAAACATCCGCTACGGCAAGTTGGACGCAAACGATGCGGACGTGGAAGAAGCCGCAAAAATCGCAGGCGCCCATGATTTTATTGTGACATTAGAGAAGGGGTATGAGCAAAACGTAGGTGAAGGCGGCAACCTGCTTTCGGTTGGGCAGAAGCAGTTGATCTCGTTGGCGCGTGCTGTGCTTGCACGCCCTGAGCTTTTCATCATGGATGAAGCCACCTCTTCAGTGGATACACTGACCGAGGCATTGATCCAAAAAGGGATGGAAGCCCTCATGCAGGGACGTACGTCCTTTGTCATCGCGCATCGCCTCAGCACCATTCGCCGCGCCAACCGGATTCTGGTTATTGAAGATGGCAAGATTGCCGAGCAAGGCACGCACGCCGAACTCCTGCGCGCCCGCGGGCATTACTACCGCTTGTACACCCAGCAGTTCCGGCATGAGTTGGAGGTGCAGTACGGGGTTGCAGACAACCATGGAAGTGACCGCGAGAACGTGATAGCAGATTCAATCATTGTAAAAAGAGATGCGTTGGCAACGGATTAAATAAAAAGAGCGGATGGCATACAAAGCCATCCGCTCTTTTTATTATTCGTGTGCGTGCTCTCGTAATTGATACGGAACATTGATTATCACAACCCCTTCTTGTCGTTTCAGTTGAGAACGTAGCAAGTCCGCAGTGTTTGTGTGAAGTGCTGCACCAAGCACATTATTTGAGATAAATTCTGGCACTACGATTGTAAGGGTTTCGCCGGGCTGTCGGCGTTTTGAAATTTCGGTGATGTATTCCAGCATAGGTTCTAGAAAGAGGCGGTAGGGTGAGTTTAGCATGACCATACGGGTCCCTTCCCCCCACAGTTCCCATTTCTTCTTCACTTTTTCAGCTTCAGCTGGTTCGATGGCAACATGTACGGCAGTTACATCATCAGACAACATACGTGCGTATCGCAGGGCAGCCAAAGAACCTTGATGCACGCCACTGATCGGTATGATGATGCGGTGACGGGTTTGATGTGGTGGGTTAGCGCCGGAATTATCCAGTGATAAATTATTTGCGACATTTTTATAATGGTGATGGATGGAGAAAAAGATTGTTACAAGAATGGGTGTCAAAATGAGTACGACCCAAGCGCCTTCTTTGAACTTGGTCACTGCAAAGACAACCATCACGATGGCAGTACAAAGCGAACCAAAGCCGTTGATGACCATGCGGTATTTCCAGCCGTTTTCAAATTTCAACACAGAACCCGGCTCCACGATCTCTTCACCCGGTTTCAGGTGACCGATTTTCCACCAGCGGCGAGCCATGCCTGCCTGTGATAAAGTAAAGGAAAGGAACACACCGATAGCGTACAGGGGAATGAGGCGCGTCACACTGGCTTGGAAGATGATAATGAGGAAAGAAGCGATAACGGCGAGAGTCACGATTCCGCGTGAATAAACAAGGCGGCTGCCGCGATAGGTCAACTGACGGGGCAGAAATCCATCCCCAGCATGGAGCGCACCCAGGCGCGGAAAATCCGCAAAGGCAGTGTTGGCAGCCATAATAAGGATGACGGTCGTGCCAGAGATCAGCATGTAATACAAAGCGCCTCTGCCGTCGAAGATGGTGCGAGCCAATTGCGAGATGACCGTTTCTTCTTCTGAGAAGACCGCTTGCACTTGTCCAGTGAGAAAGGATAGACCAAGGAAGAGCGAGCCAAGAATCAAGGACATCCAAATTAACGTAATACCTGCATTTTTGCTTCGCGGTTCTTTGAAGGCAGTAATACCGTTCGAAATGGCTTCCACGCCTGTGAGGGCGGTGGTGCCGTTGGCAAAGGCATGCAATAAGATGAAGGGGGTGATAACAGATATCACGTGATGCGCTTCAAAATGCGGTGGGTCAATAACCAAACCCAACGAACCAGTAAAGAAGCGGAAAAGTCCGTAGCCAACAGTAAACACCATGATAACAACAAAGAAATAGGTGGGAATAGCGAAGGCAGTTCCCGACTCTTTTACACCGCGCAGGTTAATGAGCATGATGAAAAATACAGCTGCAACCGCGATCCAAACCCGATACTCGAACAAATCAGGATATGCCGAAACGATCTGAGCAACTCCCGAAGAGACCGATACGGAAACAGTCAATATGTAATCGGTCAACAATGCAGCGCCAGCTGTTTGAGCAGGCAGCTCACCGAGATTGTCACGTGCAACGATGTACGCGCCACCTCCACCCGGGTAGGCATGGATGGTCTGCTCATACGAGATGGTTACGATTGCCAGCAAAGTAATAATGGCAAGAGAAATCGGGAAAAGATAGCCGTACGCTACGGTTCCCGCCGCGGCGATGACGCCTAAAATTTCCTGCGTAGCATATGCCGTAGACGATAAAGCATCAGAAGCAAAAACAGCCAAGCCCACGGCTTTGCCAATGGTTTGGTGGGGCGCGTCTGCTGTAGATAAGGGTCTGCCGATAAAAAAGGATCGAAACGTACGTTGGGGCGTGTGAGTTGTTTCCCGCTCAATAATGGGGGACTGAACACTATCGTTATTGATCATACTGAATAAATTCTCCTGGGAATGGGAACGCAAAACAACACGTTC
>JBDKJK010000511.1:0-4122 GCA_039796675.1 Chloroflexota bacterium | reverse complement strand
CGAGGCGTGGAATGTGGAAGGCATCCACCATCTCACGGATGCGCGTGATCTGCGAACGCAAGTCATCGGGCATTTTCTCGCGGGTGGCTTTGTATTCAGGGAAGATCTGGTCACGAAAGGTCTTGCCTACATCAAAGGCAACAGCAAGATACTCTGGTTTTTCCTGCTCCAGCACGCGCACCAGTTCACGCGCAAACCCATATACCCCTGCAGTTGGCTCGCCTTTAGAGGTTAACCAACGTGAGTTGTTCCCTCCGCCAGCGGTTAGGGCAAAATACATGCGATAGGCGAGGGCATGTCCGTCAATAAGATAAAGGGTAGGGGGCATAAGGTTATATCCGGTTGATGTTGTAATTCAGGCTAATGGCTAGAATTCTGAGATTGCTTCGTCGGGGAGAGCATCCTCCTCGCAATGAAGGACTGTTCTAAAACAAAACGCAGAGCAAATTATACTCTGCGTTTTTATTTTAGAACTTATGTTTTAGAAACTCACTTGCCAGGCGGCATATCGTCCAAGCCTTGTCGCTGACGGGTCTGGCGGATATAGTCACGCACCAGTTGCGGCGGGTGAGGCTGTGAGCCGCCCATGATCAAATAACCGGGTGCCCAAAAATCGCCGGAGGGATTTTCTCTCTTCAAGCGTACAAAGTCACCGAAGATTTTCTCAGATGTTTGTTGGCGCATGATGCGCATCAGGTGACCAGGCGACGTGTTCGGCTGAACATTCACGACCCATTGCAAATATTCGGGGCGCACAGCTAAGAATTCCAACCGCCAGCCAAATGCCACACAAATGCTGGGGAGCCATTCGCCGAGTCGGTCTGAAAGGTCGCCCGTCAGGTAGTGCGATGAAAAACGCGGCACGAGCAGGCAAGCATAGGTTAAGTGATAGAGCCCGGCAGAGATCGGTTCTGGCATCAGTTTGCGCGCCGCTTCGGTGGTTGGACCTTCGCGAGTAACATCGTTTTCACCGGGTGCCGGTCTGGAGATGGGCGTTTCAGGACGAGGCTTTGAACGCGACGGGGCGGTGACTTCCACTTCATCAAAGGCAGTGCGTGCCTCGGCTCGCGGCTCGGACTTTTGCGTTTGGGCAACCGACCGAACTTGATTCCTCGGCACGGCAGGAGAAGGATCGCGGCTGAAGACGCTGGCATTTGAAAGCGAATCAGAGACGCGCGTTTCGTTTGGGTCGAAGGCTTCTTGTTGCTTGCGCGGCAGGTTGAAATCGCGAGTGGTCAGCGGCTCGGGATTGGGGGTTGGAATATCAACAAGGATATTCGAGATAGGCGGTGTGTTCGAAAAATCATCGCCCTCATCCATGTTGCTGGGCTGACTTTGCGAATACGCACTTGCCTGCATCTGTGGAACGTCACTGCCGAAATCGTTTAGCAGTTGGCTCGCTTGCGAGCGAATAGTGCTAAAGGGAGTCTCAGCATCGAAAACGAGTGCCAGCACCGAGTCTGATGTGAGGCGGGTGGCGTAGAGCATGTGCTCCGCTTTGGTGCTCTCGAGTCGGATGAAGCGCAGCAGGTCCGAGCCTTTTTGCCCGTCCCAATTGCGGGTGACGGTTTGAGCTACTTCTTTGGCGGCGTTTTGTGAGAGCCCGCCAGCATATGCCCACAGATCGCTTTTGCGGGTGATCAATGCGGCTTGTGCAGAGGATTCGAGAGTGAGGCGGGTGAGGTGTTGGGCGGCTTTGTTGGGGTCGCTCAGCCAAGGCATAAATTGAACCGTGTTTCCGGTCGATATTCCGGAAGA
This sequence comes from Chloroflexota bacterium, assembly GCA_039796675.1. Classification (GTDB taxonomy): domain Bacteria; phylum Chloroflexota; class Anaerolineae; order Anaerolineales; family Villigracilaceae; genus Villigracilis. Next base: position 2,364 of record JBDKJK010000511.1, on the reverse strand, counting down.
ACTGGCTGCAGGTTGAGGTTGACTGACGGCATTCATAAAATCTGACATTTTGAACGGCTTTCGGACCATGATCCACGGGCGCAGGTCGTCGAAGGATGGAGGGGAACCAGCTTGCTCACAAAGAATGACGAGATTAATGCTCTTGCGAATGGTACGAAGGGATGCGCCGATCTCTTGCACCCATTCTTCACCAAGTGCAATGTCTAACATGGCAATCGGCGCGCCGATCTCATTCGCTTTGACGATGGCAGACGCCTTGTTGTTGACAACATGGACTCGGTAGAACTTGGTGTCTTCCAACGCCTGACGAACGGCTTCGCCCATAGTTTTGGAAGGGGTGATGATCATTAAATCAGCAGGCATTTCTTAAAGTGTAACACTTCTGCAATTCACGGGCAAGGATACCGAAGGTGGGGTTTCCTGTCATTTTGGTAACTTTTTGATGGTATTTTAGGGTTCTCCGGCGTCGTAGCCGCCTGCCAGGTCTTTAATTCCCAGCAATGCCATTAGCACCTCGGGCGGAATATCCGCTTCGGGCAGGTCTACTTTGTAAAGCTGGTCGTTCTCGGCGCGTTCGCGTAGATTCTTCCACAGCACATTCCGCTCTTCGCCTTCCACCACCAGATCATTCAGCGTTTTTGCATTGAGCAGATATTCGCCGGTGGAATACAAAAAGGTCAGGCGCTTCCACTTATCGGTGTGGATCGGCTCCTTCAACTTCTCAAGTTCGCCCAATTGAATTTTGAAATACTCCTCTTTGGCTCTAGGATGATCAGACTCATCTTTGAGCAATTCGCCTCTGGTGGTTAACTCGTGTCCGCGAACTTGGGCGACATATTCGACTTGCCCGCTTCTTTCGCCGAAGGAAGCGGGTTGGTAGAACGCGAGATAATCTACACTGACAACTTTTGGTGCGCTTTTCAGCGGAATACGATACCAGCCGAGCAACCGCGCAATTTCCATATCGCGCGGAGCAGGGAGCAGACAAACAAGGATCAGGTCTGTAGGTTTGAGCATGGGGTGATTATAATATTTGGAATGAAAATCCATCCATCTCCTTACGAACAAATCACTTCTCTAACCGATGTGGTGATGGGCTTGCTTGCGGTTTGGTGCGCAGTAAACATTTCTGCGGTCGCTGGCTTCAAAGCGGATATTTGGACATGGGCATTTGGTCTGCTCGCGTTCTCATCTCTGCTTGGGGCAGTTGCACACGGATTTGTTATGAGCGAGAAAACCAATCTGCGTTTATGGATGCCGATCAATTTATCGCTTGGACTTGCATTGGGCATGTTCGTTGTCGGTGCATTGAACGACCTGAGCGGAGAGTCAATCGCCCGCGCTGCCGTTCCGTTTATGATCGTGCTTGGCATTGCCTTCTTTCTCGTCACGGTTTGGAAGTCAGGAACCTTCATGACCTTTATCGCTTATGAAGCAATTGCGATGCTGTTTGCACTGGGAACCTATGGCTTTTTATTTTTTACAGGTTCAAATTCTGGTACCGGTTGGATGCTAGCAGGGGTGATCGTGACGATCATTGCGGCAGTGGTGCAAGCCACAGGAAAACCGGGAAAAAGTATTATCTGGCATTTCGATAATAATGGGGTCTTTCACTTGATCCAAATGGTGGGGATGGTTTTATTGTGGATGGGGTTGCAACTATAAAAGTGACAGTCACCTTTAAGGTGACTGTCACTTCGTTTTTTACACCAACCTAACTTCTTTATTGAACTCGACGATCAACTCATCGATCTCATCTGCTTGTTTCTGGACATTGGTCCAGTAATCGGGCTGATACCACTGGGCTTGGATTTCTTCATAGGTTTTGCCTTGTTGCTCAACCCAGGTGTAATACTTGAGGTTATGCACACGGCGACGGTCGGGGTAGCGCAGTTCGAGCATATGATCGGTGGACTGTCCGTGCAGGTAGCGGGCGAAGTCGGCGGCGGCGTTGGCTTCGGTGTATTCGCCGAATTCCTGATGCATCTCATGCAGGCGTGAGCGATACAAGTCCATTGAGTCCGTTAGGACGGTGAACATGATGTCATTCTCATCCATCTCATAGTATTTGGCGGCTTTGATGCAGGAGAGTACGTTCGAGATGCCGGAGAAGCCGAGAAGATCGAGATTGGAGATTATAGATTCGGGCACGCCTTTTTGAGCGAGATAGGCGCGTCCGTTTTCTTCATTGAATAAGCGCGAGATATTGACCACAGCGTTATCGTCAATGGCGGTGACCACGTCGGTGTTCTTGGTATTATGAACCCACGGCACATGTTTATCGCCGATGCCTTCAATGCGATGGGAGCCAAATCCGTTTTCGAGCAGGGTTGGGCATTGCAAGGCTTCACTGGCGACGATCTT
>JBDKJK010000510.1:0-3599 GCA_039796675.1 Chloroflexota bacterium | reverse complement strand
CGCTTAATCCCCAATCCTTATATGCCGAGACCAAGATTGCAGCAGAAGAATATTTGCTCGCCCAAAAAGACTCGGCTTGTGCTCCCTTGCTTTTCCGCTTTGCCACCCTGTACGGAGTTTCGCCCCGCACCCGTTTTGACCTGATCGTAAATCAATTTGTGTTGGAAGCCTTTACCAAACGCCAGCTTATCATCTATCAGCGCGGATACTCACGCTCGTTCGTTCACATTCGCGATGTAGTACGTGGCGTTATTATGGGTTTGGAAGCCGAGCAGAGCAAGATCCGCGGGCAGGTTTTTAACCTTGGTACAGAGAATGGCAATTATTCCAAAAATGATATTGTAGGCTTTGTATTAAAGCGTATGCCCGAGACCATCGTTGAATACAAAGACCTGACCTTCGGCGGCGACATGCGTGACATCAGCGTGTCATTTGAAAAAGTTCGACGTGTACTGGGTTTTGAAACAACACTGACTGTTGATGATGGCGTTCGCGAAGTTCTGTTTGCATTGAAGACCGGTCTGATTAAAGACCCGACGGATGATCGATATCGCAATGCGCAGTTTATTGTTCAATAGGTTGAATGTTGCAGGTTGAAGGTTTCAGGTTATGACAACAGCGAAGCGTTTTGAAGAATTGGACGTTTGGCAACGAGCCAAAGATCTGACGAATTTGGTTTATAAACATTCTACAGAAGGTGCTTTTTCTCGAGATTTTGGCTTGCGTGATCAAATGCGCCGCGCCTCTGTTTCAATTATGTCTAATATTGCTGAAGGATTTGAGAGCCAGACACAGGCGATGTTTATCAAGTATCTGGGCTTTGCGAAAGGATCTGCAGGAGAATTACGTGCTCAGCTATATATAGCAAAAGATCAGGGATATATTTCTCAAGAAAATTTTTCAGAGATGGTATCGCTTGCCGAAATTTGCAGTAAACAGCTTACTCGTTTTATACAGTATTTGGAAAATCAACCTAACGCCCGTAGAATACGGGAAGATGGAGCAGAATACAATGTCGAATAATAACCTTGAACCTTCACCTTTAAACCTTCAACCGTTTTGGAAGAATAAAAGAGTAATTGTCACCGGCGGCGGCGGATTTCTTGGCTCGTTCGTGGTGGAAAAACTAAAGGACCGCGGTGCGGCGGATATCTTTATCCCGCGCAAGAAAGACTACGACCTGACCCAACGTGAAGCCATTGAGCGCCTGTATGTGGATGCACTTAAAGGCGTAGACCCGAAGAATGTAGTGATCATTCACCTTGCCGCCAATGTAGGTGGTATCGGCGCAAACCGCGAACATCCCGCCGAATTTTTCTACGACAATATGATCATGGGCGTGGAACTGATGCACCAGGCATACAAACATGGTGTAGGCAAATTTGTTGCTACTGGAACGGTCTGTGCCTACCCTAAATTCACACCTGTTCCTTTCAAAGAAGATTCTATCTGGGATGGCTACCCCGAAGAGACCAATGCACCTTATGGTCTTGCCAAGAAGATGATGCTCGTGCAAGCGCAGACCTATCGTCAACAATATGGCTTCAATGCCATTTATCTTCTGCCGGTGAATCTCTACGGTCCGCGTGATAATTTCAATTTGCAGACCTCGCATGTCATCCCTGCGCTGATTCGCAAGGCGGTGGAAGCCAGCGAACGCGGCGACAAGGAAATGCCCGCCTGGGGCGATGGTTCCCCCACCCGCGAATTCCTATATGTGGAAGATGCCGCCGATGGCATCATCACGGCTGCTGAAAAATACAATGGCGATCTACCTGTTAACCTTGGTTCGGGGTACGAGATTTCCATCAAAGACCTTACCGAACTTGTCGTAAAGATGACAGACTTCCCCGGCAAGATCGTCTGGCAGACGGATAAACCCAATGGTCAGCCCCGCCGCGGATTGGATGTTACCCGCGCAAAAGAACTTTTTGGCTGGAGCGCGCAAGTCTCCTTCGAAGAAGGCATGAAGCGCACCATTGAATGGTTCAAAGCAAATCGAGACAAGATCAAGTAAGTTGCAGGGTACAAGTTGAAGGTTGAATGTAAGACCAACCTTCAACCTTCAACCTTCAACCTTCAACCTTCAACCTTATGACTGAACTCACAAAACACGAACCCCACACCGTTTACATTAAACCTTCCAAGGGTCTTGCCGCATTAAACTTGCGCGACCTTTGGATCTACCGTGAACTGATTTTCTTCATGGTCTGGCGCGATGTAAAAGTGAAATACAAACAAACCTTACTTGGCATGGCATGGGCTGTCATTCAACCTGTGATGACCATGCTGGTATTCTCCTTCCTTTTTGGCAGGGTTGCCAAACTTCCCACTGAAGGCATTCCTTACCCCGTCTTTGCGTTTACGGCATTGCTCCCGTGGGGGCTCTTCGTCACTGCACTAAATCAAGGCAGTCGTTCCTTGGTGGCACACAACAACATGGTGACGAAGATCTACTTCCCGCGCCTGATCCTGCCCATGTCCTCCGTCTTTGCTGGCTTGGTGGATTTTGCCATCGCCTTCGTCATCCTCGTGATCTTGATGTTCTACTATCAAGTCACCCCTGCCTGGCATCTGCTTTGGACTTTGCCTCTCTTTCTTTTACTCGCCATTGTGACAGCTCTTGGCGTGGCGCTCTGGCTTTCTGCGATCAACGTTCAATATCGGGATGTAAACCAAGCCCTCCCGTTTCTGACTCAGTTTTGGCTGTTTGCCACACCCGTGGCTTATTCCGCCTCTGTGATCTCGGAACGATGGCAGCTCATATATTCGATGAACCCAATGGCAGGCGTGGTCAACGGATTCCGCTGGGCACTCCTCGGCACCGGCAACGGCCCCGACCTCTCGCTTTGGGTTTCGGTTGCCATTTCAATTTTGATCTTTATCTCAGGTCTCTTCTACTTCAGAAGCATGGAAAAGACCTTTGCGGACACTATTTAGGTTACAAGTTGCACGTTGAAAGTTGCAGGTAACCAACCTTCAACCTTCAACCTTCAACCTTCAACCTTCAACGGTATTTATGACAACAGCGATTTCAGTAAAAAACATCGGTAAACAATATAAAATCGGCGCGGCGGAGACGAAATTTCGCTATAACATGCTGCGTGATGTGATCGTGGATACGGTCGCTGCGCCCATTCGTCTGGCGAAGGCAATGATCGGCAAATCGGACCGCCGTCAAAACCAGAATTATGTCTGGGCATTGAAAGATGTCTCCTTCGACCTTGAAGAAGGCAAGGTTCTCGGCATTGTCGGGCGGAATGGCGCGGGCAAAAGCACCTTGCTCAAGATCCTTTCCCGTGTCACCGAACCGACCACAGGCACTGTCACCGTGCGTGGACGAGTCGGCTCCCTGCTCGAAGTGGGCACCGGCTTTCACCCCGAGTTGACCGGACGTGAGAATATTTACATGAACGGTGCCATCCTCGGGATGCGCCGCTCTGAAATTGACTCCAAGTTTGATGAGATCGTTGATTTCTCTGAAGTCAGCCAGTTCATTGATACTCCCGTGAAGCGTTATTCATCAGGCATGTACCTGCGACTTGCTTTTGCAGTAGCAGCTCACCTCGAACCCGAAATTCTCGTAGTGGATGAAGTCC
>JBDKJK010000509.1:0-7068 GCA_039796675.1 Chloroflexota bacterium | reverse complement strand
TGAATGGGGAATAGGAAATAGTAATCAGTAAATAGTGAAACGTGAAAGGCTCCCGCAGTTGGGAGCTTTTTGTTTTAACCGCCCGCCAACTCTACAAACCTTACCAAACTCTGCATCCCTTTTTCGATTGGCTCGGTATCAATATATTCTCCCAACGTATGAGCACCGCCGCCAGTGGTAATGCCCATAACTACAGCGGGGATATTTTTACTCAACGGAATATTCGCATCTGTTGAGCCGGTGGTCAGGGCGGCTTCAATACCTTGCTCTTGCAAGCAACGTACCGCCAACTTCACAAGTGAGTGCTCATCAGGAATCGCCCCTGCCGGGCGTTCGCCGATAACTTCAGCTTGAATTTTCACTCCCTCATGATTCCAATGAAGAATGACATCCTCTACTTGCATAATCAATTTGGTCAGGACCAGTGGGTCTTCAGAGCGCAAATCCAATTCACATTTGGCTTCTGCCGCCAGTACGTTCACACCTGTTCCGCCTTGAATCGTGCCAATGTTCATGGTCGTGCGCGGATCACGCGGCAAACGGATCTGTGTCAACTGCGTCACCAACGCCGCAAGTTCATGCACAGCTGATGGTTGACCATAATCTGACCAGGAGTGACCGCCGCGAGTCTTTGCTGCAATGCGATAGCGCCGCACACCAATTGCACGATGATAAACATGCCCAAGCGCCAAGCCCTCCAAAACAAAATACCCGATCACATCTGCACCGAAACGCTCCACCACACCTCGCATTCCGCGCAAATCGCCAAGCCCTTCCTCACCCACATTCGCCACGAACCAAACGTCATGCTTCAATTGGATCTTCCGTTCACGCAGCCCCCAAAGAATGCCAAACAACGCAGCCACTCCAAGGGAATTATCACCAATGCCAGGACCAAGAACCTTGCCCGCATCTTCCTTAACACTTCGGCTCGGCTCAGTGCTAGTCTGAAGCTTGGTCCCCAACGGAAACACTGTGTCTAAGTGGGCAGATACGACCAACGCCTGTGCTTTTTTCTGTTTCCCCGGCAATCGCGCGTAGACGTTGCCCAGTGAATCCATCGAAACATCTTCAAGTTTTTCGCGGGCAAATAGATCTCGCACAAACTCTCCGCGCGGACCTTCAGCAAAGGTGGGGGCAGCGATCTGCTGAATTTGAATGGCAAGCTCAAGAACTTTTTTTGAGAGGGTCATGATGGTTTAATCGTAAATCAAAAATCGTCAATCGTAAATCGTTAAACTTCTCTTACCATTTCCTGCAGAGCATGCAAGCGAGCTTCTGCCAGCCCGGGCATGCCATCCAAGGGAGAAAAGGGTCCGGTCCCTTCGATTTTTAACGAAGCGGAGACACTCCCATACATAGCGGCTTGAACTGGGTCATTCGTGCGCTGATATCCAGCGAGGAAACCGCCGCAGAACGCATCACCAACTCCGGTTGGGTCTATGAGGCGGACGGGGTAGGCAGAAATCTCATATCGCCGCTTTTCTGCCGCGTCATAAACGAATTGTCCAAGTGCGCCGCGTTTGATCACGATGATCTGTGGTCCGTAGTCGCTGATTCGTTTTGCCATCTCCCATAGGTCGTGAGTTTCACCCCAGAATAAACTGCGTATCTCTTCTTCTGAGGGTAGAAAAGCCGTTACACCGCTAAGCACTATACGGAGTTCACGCCAAAAGGCGGGTTTCATGTAGCCGGGAGCAGGGTCGAGACTGATGGCATGGCTGGAGCCGCCCTTGAAAAGATTGACCAGCTGACTCTGGCTGGTGAAATCGAAAGGGCAAAGATGGATGTGGCTGATGTTGCGAAATTCTTTCGGCACATGCCATGCAACTGGTGCAAGCGGGTCGGTCTCGCGCAAGTCTTTGACTGTTTCATCTTGGGGTTGATACCCAAGCAGAGATTTTGGAAAAGTCAATTCGCAACGCGCAAAGTGTGAAACCGGGTTGGTGTGACTGCGTTCGTTGACATCTGTATAGGCAATAAAACTGCGCATGTCCACATGGTCTCGTTCAGGGTCGAGGTAAATTCCATTTGTATTGAGCCCACGGTTCGAAAAATCTTGTAGCCATTCACGCGGGTATGCCTGATTGACCCGCGCGATCATTACGATGGAGGCATCCCACACGGCAAGACCACCGATGGCATACAAGAGATTCCCACCAGGAGAATCGAGACGGGCAATGCCGTTATTGGGTGGCAGAAGGTATTCGCGAGTAAGTTTGCCTGCAATGGCGAAATTGGAGGGCATGCGATTTACGATTTATGCTTTTTTGATGGATGCATCCATGCTGGTTTCTTTGCTGCCACTTTTTTGAAAATAGGGCAGTCTTTTTGATGTGCGCCGGGTAAATAGCCCGTAGACATCAGAAACTCGTTCACGATCTCGCCACCGGTAAAGACGAAGGTCTTCTTGAATAGTTTTGTCCATTCGTCTTTTGTGAGTGGATGATGTGCATCTAACCAGCTTTTGAATGAGCCGTATTCTTTTTGCAATTCAATGATCTTTTGCGCATTGACAATGGCAGCATTGACCTTTAGTTTGTTGCGAATAATGCCTTCATCACTCAAAAGTCTTTCTCGATCTGCTTCGGTGTATTTGGCAATTTTTTTGATATTGAATTTATGAAATGCTTTACGGAAGTTTTCTGCTCGTTTCAGAATCAGAATCCACGAGAGCCCGGCTTGATTGATCTCTAATACGAGACGTTCGAATAGTTCGTTATCGTCATCAATGGGGAAGCCATATTGAGTGTCGTGATAGGTCTTGTTAAAAGTATCGTCGGGATGAGTATTGCAATAATCGCAGTAGGTCGTCATAACTTTATCTCCATAATCGGTAAAACGCGGTCTTCACCAAATAAATCAGAATGATGTTCACTGATTTTGGTTGCGCCCATTTTCTCATAAAAGGCTTGGGCATGCGGGTCTGCGTAAATTTTCAAAGCAGAGATATTGAGAAGTTTACAGCGTTCAAGAGCATGATTGAATAGTTGTTTCCCAATTCCATTGCCAATATGGTCAGGCAAAACCCAAAGGTTACCTAATTCCCAACCGCCTTCGGTTTGGCTCAACGCGTAGAAAGCGATCGGTTCTTCTTTCTCCACCATCATCCAAACTTCATTAGACGAAATATAGTTTGCAGAGATCGTCAACTGGGGAATCCAAAATTGAATCCATGCTTCGGGGTACTTCCAATGACGTTTGGCGGCGATGGCAATTTGGGTGAGCGAGTCCGCGTGTTCGGGCTGGGCAAGGATGATCATTTGAATGCCGCCGCCTGCTTGAGCACGTCGTCGAAATGCAATTGGTCATGGTAAATACCAATGCGTAAAGTGACGATCAAATTACACCAGCCAAAAACCGGGTCATAAATGTAGAGGTTTCCCAAAACGTCCTCATCCTTGCCTTCAAAGAACTGGCGGAGATTCGTATGCAGGTCACGTATCTCTGTTTTGAGTTGCTGCAACGACACAGGTTTGCGCGGATTGAAACGCGGCGTCCACATGAAGCCGACCCATTGGGGAAATTTCGGGTCACGGTAGACATCACCGATCTCGGTTTGGTAAGGGCGATTGCGCTTCATCTGTCCATACCAGCCGAGCCACGCCCACATGAACTTGAGAATAGGATAGGAAGATGCCATCAACAGGAAGTTATGGTCGAGGATTTCGCCGATGCTCCATTCTTTTGGGGCAGGGCGCTCCCAGAGTTGGGCGTCGGTGAGCCCATCCAACACGGCGAATACGGATTCGCGCTGCGAGTCCATGAGGTTGAGGTAAGTCTGTATGGTTCGAGTAATCATAAGCACCAAAAATCTTAGCCGCGAATTAGCGCGGATTTTTTGTTCGTTTTTACAACGCGGCGGTAATCCAACGAACCGCTACCAAAGTTGAGCAGCAAAGCCAACTCCATCCCAGTAGCCGTCAAGTAGTGAATCGCTTGGGCATCATGGGCTGAATTTAGGCGAGACACAGACTTGATTTCCACTATGATCTTTTCGTCCATGACAAGATCAGCTTTATAAGCACCAATCAATTCATCTTTGTACATTACAGGCAATTCGACTTGATGTCGAAATGGAATTCCCCGCAATGATAATTCTTTCTCCAAGGCTGCCTGATAAACAGCTTCTAGAAAACCTGAACCAAGTACACTATGAACCTCCATTGCAGCACCAACAACTGCAAAAGATAATCTTTTATGAAGTATTTCAGTCATCCTATCCTCCTCAATATAAAGAAAAAAACTTAGCCGCGAATTTCACGAATTGGCGCGAATTATTAATAAATTCGTGAAAATTCGCGTAATTCGCGGCAAAAGAGGTTTTAATTTTAACCAACCACACGGATTTCACGTGGCATGTCAGAGAGAGTCTCTGCACCTTTTTCGGTGATGACCATATTATCTTCAATGCGCACACCGTTGCGATGGGTGAGGTAAATGCCTGGCTCTACAGTATATGCCATGCCCGGCTCTAAGATCTGCATATTGTCGCCGCGCATGTAGGGAGCTTCGTGTCCTTCCATGCCGATGCCGTGACCGGTGCGATGCGTGAAATATTTTCCGTAGCCAGCTTTTTCGATGACATCTCTTGCGGCTTTATCCACGGCGGCACAAGGCGCTCCTGGCTTTCCGGCGGCGCGACCGGCGGCATTCGCTTCCTGCACGATTTTGTGAATCTTCAAATATTCCGCATCCACCTCCCCCACTGCGAAGGTGCGGGTCAAATCAGAGATATAGCCCTCATATGCCGCGCCCCAATCGACGACGAGTAAATCACCGGCTTGCAATTTTCTATCGGTCGGTGAAGCATGCGGGTTGGCGGAGTTTGGTCCGGCAGAGACAATGGGCGCGAAAGGCATTTCGGATTCAGAACCATGCTTCAACAATTGCATCACCAACTCGGATGCAACTTCTCGTTCGGTCATTCCAATTTTAATCTGCGGAATGGTCGCTTCCAACGCATCTTGAGCAATCTTCACCGCCACGCGCATCGCATCCACTTCGGCTTTGTCTTTGCGCAGACGCAGATCCGCAAGAACATCGCTGGCATCAGGGAAGTCTGCTTCGGGTGCGCCTGCTTTGACATGACGAAATTCCAGCAAACGCAATTGACGCGGCTCGACGCCGATGCGCTTCCCATCCACGCCGAGGGTTTGAGCGGCTTTTCTGAAGGCGTCATCCCACTCTGCGGGATTCTCGCCATATGAGATGCCTTGCACTTTGTAGGGGAACAAATCCACTTTGGGGAGTTCGAGTTCAGGGAGGACAAGCACCGGATCTTTGCCGGGTGCAACAAATAAAACTACCGGGCGTTCCATGAGGTGGAAGTTCAACCCGGTGAGATATTTCAGCGTAGGGCCCGGATTCAGAATAACCGCATCCAGTTTTGAGTTTAAGAGAGATACGGTGAGTTTGTCGAGGCGGGATTGAGTCATGCGTGTCTCCTAATCCTGTTTATGTTTGAGTTTTGAGAAGAGATACGAACCCCAATCCACGATGAAGGGAAAATAGGATTCAAGAAATGCAACAAGATGGAACCACCACGGAATGACCAAACTTTTGCACGGACGTTTGGCAACATCGACAACGCGTTTGGCAACGTAGGCAGAGGTGAGGCGGATGCCAAGGCTGGAACGCACCGATTGATAGGCAGAACTTTTACCGACATGCGAACCAAACTCGGTGGAGGCGGGTCCGGGATAAATTCCGCTGACCTGAATGCCGAGCGGAGCTACTTCACGACGCAAAGTATTGTTGAAGGCTTTGAGCCCAAATTTGCTGGCGGAATAACTGGCGATCAGCGGTGGTGAGATAAGACCGGCAACTGAGATCATATTGATGATATGACCGTCACCACGCGCGATCATGTGCGGAAGTACCATGCGGGTAACGCGCATCGTGCCGATGAGATTCACTTTGATAAGCAAGTCAATGTCTCGGTCGGGTTCGTGTTCTTCGTACCAGCTTACGCGACCGATGCCCGCGTTATTGAAGAGGATGTCGATGCGGTCGTAGAGTTCGAGGGCAGTTTGCACCATGTTATCCACATCATCGGGGTTGACAATATCGACCGGGATGGCGAGGGCTTCGCCGCCTGCATCTTGAATTTTAGCGGCAAGGCGCTGCAAGCGGTCCAACCGCCGCGCGGCGAGGATGACTTTGCAACCTTCCTGCGCGAACAACCAGGCGGCATCTTCGCCAAACCCGGAGGATGCGCCGGTAATGAGAACGACTTTATCTTCAAGGGGAAGTGGGAATAAGTTCATGGCTTTATTATTTTATCATTACCATTCTATGGAAAAGGCTTGACACAAAAGAAAAAAAAAAAAGTATAATTCCTTTATCGTATGGGGGAATCAAATTAATACATTCCCTCAAGAAACGAAAGACTAGAGGAAATGTGTATGCCATCAAAAATAACCATACTGCTTGCTGACAACAATGATATTTCATTAGCAGGAACTCATGCGCTACTAAAGACCTCAGGAGAAATCGAGATTCTGGGAGAAGCTAGAAACAAGGAGGAATTGCTTAACCTCATTGGTTTGTTTAACCCTCAATGTGTTGTAATGGAATTATTTCAGCCGTTGGAGGAATTTATCAAGAAAATTCGCAGCAGATGTTCTTCGCCAATCCTAATTCTTACTTCGTATTCTCAGGATAAATACTTATATGAGATGCTACAAGCGGGTGTTAAGGGTATCTTAAGCAAAGAGGATTCGGCACAAAAACTGCTTACCTCGTTGCATGAAGTTACCCATGGCAACCTTGCCATTAGCCCTGGCCAGCTTGCCAGAGCTACACAATGGCATAAAAAAATAGGAGTGGTTTTAGAAGAACTTACAAACAAGGAAAAGGCAATATTATCCTTGATAGCGAGAGCGGTTGAAAACTCAGCCATTGCTAATACACTGAATATCTCTGGAAAAACAGTTGCTTATCACCTAACTCATATTTTTATAAAATTAGGGGTAAAGTCAAAAGTCACGTCTTGAAACAGCAATTTGGGCGAAAGATAATTTGCCTGACAACCTCGAATAATTACTAATGTAAGGCTGGGCAGTA
>JBDKJK010000508.1:0-4218 GCA_039796675.1 Chloroflexota bacterium | reverse complement strand
CCGGGGCGGAGTGGTCTTCGATCCAAGCCGCAGCGGAGTGGCAGGCTTCGGGTCGCTTGAACAGCCTCTTCTTAAGTCTGCCGCGTGAGTTTGAACTCTTCGTCGTCGAAGATACGATGGGTGGAATCCGCTCGACTCAAACCGCTGGCGATGTCCTTCAAAAAAATGGATTCGATGTAAAAATCCACGCTCTCGGTCTGACCTCGGGCAGCGCCGCCAAAGCCGAAGCCTTTGACAAGGCCGGGGTCGTTCACTACGAAACTTGGGAGACCTTGATAGCTGGTACGGGGTTATAAATACCGACCGCAGACGACAGACAATGGACGAAGGAACAGATCGTCTATTGTCCATCGTCCATTCACTCAGGAGTCTCCCTTTGAACAACTATATCGCCCTCGCTCTCACCTTCGCCATCGCACTCGGATTTTTGCGCCTGATGGATTTCTTCGCCCATCGCGGCTGGATCGAAAGCAAGCTCAGCCGCAAGTTGATCCACATCGGCACGGGTCCGATCTTCGTTCTATGCTGGTTCTTTTTCGACGATGCTCCCTCCGCCCGATGGCTGGCAGCGTTGGTTCCGTTTGCAATCACGGTGCAGTTTGCACTTATTGGCTTTGGGATCTTGAAAGACAAAGCTTCAGTGGATGCCATGTCTCGCACCGGTGACCCAAAAGAGATTTTACGTGGTCCACTGTATTACGGGATTATGTTTGTAGTGTTGACGTTGGTGTACTGGAAAGATTCCCCCATTGGCATTATCGCATTGATGATGATGTGCGGCGGCGATGGCATTGCTGATATCTTCGGTCGCCTCATCCCTTCCCCCAAGCTGCCGTGGAGCAAGGAAAAGTCCGTGGCGGGGATGGTCAGTGTCTTTATTGGCGGCTGGGTGATGTCTGCGGTGATTCTGTATATTTATGTGAATGCGGGAGTCTTCACAGCGCCAATTACCAATTACCTTTTCCCTCTTACCCTGATCTCCATAGTTGGCGCAGCCGTAGAGTCATTGCATTATCGCGATATTGATAACATCAGCATGACGTTGGCATCTGCCTTGTTGGGGCATTGGTTCTTTTAAAACAGACCATTGACGATAGACAATAGACGACCTTCCATCGTCTGCGGTCTATCGTCCATTATCCATCATTACTTCTCGTGCTCTTCTTCCTTCTTTATGATCATCACCCGATATGACTCGGCGTACTCAAACTCCTTATCTTTCGCGTCTTCCTTTGCCCAATCCTTCATCCACTTCTCAACTTCATCCACCGGAATTTGGCTGACATGCTGTTGCAGCGCCTTTACTTTGGTATCAATGGTTTCTGAAATATCCACCCAGGTATCGGGCTTGTCTGTCCCATGAACGTACAGGCGTTTGATGTCATGAGGCTCAAAGCCTTCTTCTAAGAGATCGGCAAAAATGAGCCTTGACCCTGCGGAGGGAAAGACCGCTTCACAAGCAGCGCGGGCGGCAGCGCGATGATCGGCGTGGTTTACATATTCATTCCCATAAAACCATGCTTCAGGATTACCCGATAAAACCACATCGGGTTTATAGTTGCGAATGAGGCGAGTGAGTTCCTTGCGCAAGGCAATGGTCGGCTCCAGCTCGCCATCAGGCTTGCGCATGAAAATAGTTTCCTTCACGCCCAACACCTCATTGGCAGCCAGTTGTTCTTTTTCGCGTAGTTCAGCCAGCACCGGTTTATACTCTGCACCTTTACTGGGGTCGTTCGAACCTGAGTCTCCGCTGGTGATGACGACCGTGATAAATTCGCAGCCTGCTTTTGTCCACTTGGCGATCGTACCGCCGATTCCAAATTCCTGGTCATCGGGGTGCGCCTGAATACTCATTGCCACTTTTGGGATGTATTCTTCACTCATAAAGTTTCTCCTGAACACAAATAATTTTGTGAACGGATTTTACATCACAAATGGAGTCGTAGTAAAATAGAACTTATATTCTATTTCCTCCCTGTTTCTATTATTTCTATAACAGACCCTTAAATTGCGAGAGCCAGGGTCGCCTACCCTGGCTCTCTTACAAAGGAGGAGAAGAGAAATCTGTTACGCCTGTAACTTTATCATGCCTGCCTCTAAAGCACTTGACGGCAACCCTACGCTTCATCCACGCCAACTCAACGATAAAGCTTACAAATTTTTAAGGAGAATCATGTCTTCAAATCTCGCAATCGAAACAAAAGACCTCGGTCGTATTTATAAACTGCGCGGCAGCAAAAAAGAAACGCGCAAAGAATTGGTCGCTTTACAAGGTGTTAATTTGACTGTGGAACGCGGCGAACTTTTCGGACTCTTGGGACCCAACGGCGCTGGCAAGACGACCCTGATCAAGATCCTCACCACGCTTCTCGCCCCGACCTCGGGCTGGGCACGCGTTGCAGGAGCAGACGTGAACGCTGAACCCGAGTCGGTGCGCCCGCGCATCAATATGGTTTCAGGCGGCGAGTCTTCGGGCTATGGTCTCTTGACCGTGCGCGAAAACTTATGGATGTTCTCACAGTTTTACGGTGTGCCATCCAAAGAAGCCAATGAACGCATTGAAGCCCTGCTCGAAATGGTCGGCATGAAAGACCGTATGCACACAAAATCATCTGACCTCTCCACGGGTTTGCGCCAGAAGATGAACATCGTGCGCGGATTCTTAACCGAGCCGGAAGTGCTCTTCCTCGACGAGCCTACTCTGGGACTCGACGTGGGTGCGATGCGTGATGTACGCCGCTTCATCTTAGATTGGTTGAAAGCGGATAAGGAACGCACCCTGCTTTTGACCACCCATTACATGATGGAAGCCGATGAGTTGTGCGACCGCGTTGCCATCATCAACAAGGGACGTGTGCTCGCCTGCGATACACCGACTGCCTTGAAACAGCGTTTGCAAAAGGACGTCATGTTCGAGATCGAGACGAGTCCGCTCAACGGGTTGACAAAGGAAATGATGGAGGAACAGCCCGAGGTTAAGAAAGCGGCGCTGACCGACATCGAAGGCGGTGCGCGGTTGACCTTGTCCCTCGTGGAAGAATCCGCTTTGGCGCGAGTCTTCAATCTGTTTGCGCAAAAAGATATCAAGGTGACCAACCTCAACAAACGCCAGCCGACGCTCGAAGATGTGTTCGTGGATTTGGTCGGGCGCAGCATGGCAGAGGAGGAATCGAATGGAAGTAGTGAGTAGAAAATATTCGCGTAAAGATACCGGCTGGCGCTTGTTCTTGAAGACCATTATTGCACGTGCGTACCCGCGCATTATTGGGCAGCAGCGCGAGGTTTCGTGGTTGGTGTTCGAAGTGGTCATGCCAATGCTGGCAGTGATCGCTTATGTGTTTGTGTATCGTGCTTTGAATGCCCCAGAAGAATATATTGGTTTTGTGGTGATGGGCGGCGCGATGACCGCGTTTTGGATGAATATTTTGTGGAGTATGTCCAGCCAGTTGTATTGGGAAAAGGAGCAAGGCAACCTTGCGCTTTACATCATGGCACCGAATTCGATGATGGCGATCCTTCTCGGCATGGCGCTGGGTGGCATGTTGGCGACCGCCATGCGCGCCGTGGCTGTGACTGTGCTGGGCATGTGGATGTTCGGTGTGACGTTTACCGTATCGAGCTATTTGCAGTTGTTCACTGTATTTATGCTCGCAATGGTGGCGTTGTATGGCATGGGCATGATGATGGCTTCGGCATTTTTGATGTTCGGGCGTGAAGCCTGGCATATGGCGAACCTCGCGCAGGAACCGATCTTTCTCGCTTCGGGCTTTTACTTCCCGATCAAGTCACTGCCGTTCTGGGTGGCGGCGGGCGCTTCCATTATTCCGCTGACGCTGGGCATGGATGCGATGCGGCAGTTGATCTTCCCTACAGGATTTCAATTTGGCTTCATGACCGTGCAGACGGAGATTCTCATTCTCGCGGCACTTTCAGTGGTCTTTGTTGTGACGGCAAAATTTTTGCTGGCATATGTTGAGAAGCTGGCAGTACGTGAGGGCAGGATCACGGAGAGTCGGAGATAAAGAAGTATCAAGTGTCAGGTGCCAAGTACCAAGTAAAAACCTGACACCTGACACTTGGAACCTGACACGGAGATTTTATGCAAACATCAACTTCATGGCGTTCGTTTCGTATGGCAGCCTGGCTGGGATGGGTGATCGAGTCTAACTGGACGGATCCATTCCTCTTTGCTGTGTATTCCATTGTTAAGCCGATCTC
>JBDKJK010000507.1:0-8740 GCA_039796675.1 Chloroflexota bacterium | reverse complement strand
GCTAAGACACCGATTTTCATTTTTAGACCATTGACGATAGACCGTAGACGATGGACAAAGACCATTCCATGGTCAATCGTCCATCGTCCGTTGTCTATCTACCAACCCCGTACCGCGAGCTTCTCGCCTTCGGGCATGTGCGCGGCATTACGCCCAACCATGGCTTCGCCGAGGTTCTTGCTCACTTCTGCAAGAATGGAAGCATCTTGATAATGCGTCACTGATTTGACGATGGCTGCTGCACGTTTGGCAGGGTCACCCGATTTGAAGATACCAGAGCCAACGAAGACGCCGTCCACACCGAGTTGCATCATCAAGGCGGCATCCGCAGGAGTTGCAACGCCACCCGCGGCAAAGTTCACCACAGGCAAGCGCCCAAGTTCCTTTACTTCCTTTACCAATTCATACGGCGCGCCATTGTTCTTGGCAAATGCCATCAATTCTTCATCGCCCATCACTGTCAACTGTTTGATCGTGCCGATCACAGAGCGGGCATGGCGCACGGCTTCGACCACATCACCCGTACCCGCTTCACCCTTGGTGCGGATCATCGCCGCACCTTCACCAATACGACGAAGCGCTTCACCAATGTTGCGGCATCCACAAACGAAGGGAACTTTGAAGCTGTGCTTCAAGATGTGATGTTCTTCATCTGCCGGGGTCAAGACTTCAGATTCGTCAATATAGTCAATGCCGATCGATTCAAGGATCTGCGCTTCAACAAAATGACCGATGCGGCACTTCGCCATCACAGGGATGGACACTGCATCCATGATCTTGAGGATCATGTCCGGGTCAGACATGCGCGCCACGCCACCATCCGCGCGGATATCGGCAGGTACGCGTTCGAGTGCCATCACAGCACAAGCGCCCGCTTCTTCCGCGATCTTCGCCTGCTCGGCATTCACCACGTCCATGATGACGCCGCCTTTGAGCATTTGTGCCAGCCCTTTTTTCTCGGTCCAAGTTCCAGTTTTTGCTTGCATGGTTCTCTCCTACATAGAATATGTTTTGATCCGATTCTAGGACGAAATTGGCTGATGTTAAGAGCCAATAAAACCCAATAAGTTACCAGCCACTTTTGCATAATAAAACCGCTTGAAAGGCAATTGTCCTTATTCCATAGGCAAGTTGGTGATATATTCACCGTACCAATGCGATTTGGAGAGACAAAATGCGCATCCCGCTCGACCACAAAAGCAACATTCCCCTTTATCAACAGATCGAAGATCATCTTCGTAAAAGTATTCTTTCCGGCAATCTGCCCGACGATACGCGCCTGCCCGCCAGCCGTCAACTCGCACACGATCTGGGAGTCAATCGCACCACGGTTGAAAACGCATACTCCGCTTTGGAAGCAGAAGGCTTGGTGTTTTCCAAAATGGGCAGCGGCACGTATGTGCTGCCGGTCTATCCAATTCCATCCATCCCGAAAAATAATTCTGATGCTCTACCGCTCTGGCAAATGAACTTGCAAAAGAATGTTTTCGCTACGTCTGATACTGCGGAAGATATGCTGCAAGCCAGTGGGCATCCACACCCGATCAACTTCGCCAGCGGTATCAGCGATGCGCGTCAATTCCCGGTGGAGGAGTTCCGCAAGGTCATTCAATCTGTGATGCGACGTGACCAAATCGACGCGCTTGAATATGGTGAACGCCGCGGGTACGCTCCGCTGCGTGAAGGAATCGCGCGCATCCTCGCCAGCCAGGGCTTGCAGACTCATCCCGAAAATGTTCTCATCACTGCGGGCTCGCAACAAGCGATCTTTCTCGCTTCGCAGGTTTTGTTGAAGCCAAATGACATTGTTCTGGTCGAAGACCCCACATATTCTGCCGCGCTGGATCTCTTCCGCACGCTTGGGTTTCAGATCGTTGGCATTCCCGTGGATAGTCAGGGCATGCAAGTGGAAAAGCTGGAAACGCTTTTACAGCAATATCATCCCAAGCTCATTTACACCATTCCAAATTTTCACAACCCAACCGGGACATGTCTCAGCAGTGCCCGCCGCCGCGAGTTAATTCTATTAGCTGGCAAATACAACGTTCCCATCCTTGAAGATGACTTTGTCGGTGACTTACGCTATGAAGGTCACACGCAACCTTCACTCAAGTCCTTGGACCCGGGCGGGCAGGTCATCTACGTCAGCACCTTTTCCAAGATGCTGATGCCCGGTCTGCGCGTTGGTTTTATCGTTGCAGATGGACCCGTCTACGACAGCCTGCTCAACTTCAAACGTCTCAGCGACCTGGCAACGTCCACGTTGATTCAACGCGCGCTTGACGCGTACATGACAGTGGGGCGGTACCAAACCTATCTACATCGATCAAATCAAATCTTCCGCGCCCGAAGAGATGCAATGTTGAGTGCCATCAAAAAACATTTGCCAAATAGTGTCAACTACGAAGTATCCAAAGGCGGGTTGTTCATTTGGCTGCAATTACCCAAGTCCATTTCGGCGAATGAATTGCTGCCAATCGCTTGCAAAGAAGGTGTAGCATTTTCCCCCGGCAATTCTTTTTTCATTGACGGCATCAGTGGCGAAGATTGGATACGTCTCAACTTTGCAGCTCAACCGGTCGAGGACATTGAGGAGGGGATCAAAAGGTTGGAGACAGCCTTGAAAAAGATAAAGCCAAAGAAAAGATAAAAAAGATTGAACGGGCATTTGAACAAAACTTCAAATGCCCGTTTTTATTCTCAGGGGCTTGACTTAAAGTCCTTAAGTGCTACAATTCAATCATTGATACAATTAGTACAATTATAGGATACTGTATGTCCGAAAAGAAACTTACCCTACAACTCGATTTTCACTCTGGTCTCCCTATCTATACACAGATCGTCAATCAAATTCAAAGTCAACTTGTGAATGGCATTTTGAAACCCGGT
Organism: Chloroflexota bacterium; assembly: GCA_039796675.1. Classification (GTDB taxonomy): domain Bacteria; phylum Chloroflexota; class Anaerolineae; order Anaerolineales; family Villigracilaceae; genus Villigracilis. The sequence continues at coordinate 5,851 of JBDKJK010000507.1, read as the reverse complement.
GACCAACTGCCAACCGTTCGCGCGCTGGCATCAGATTTGAGAGTCAACTTCAATACAGTGGCGCGTGCGTATCGCATATTGGATGAAGCACGCATCATTTCCACACAACAAGGGCGTGGCACATACATCACAGAGATTCCACCGCCAGAAGTGACCGAGAAGTTACGCAAAGAGTCTCTCTCTGAACTTACGCAACGATATATCAATGAGGCATATCGTTTGGGCTTCTCTGAGCGTGAAGTCAGCCAAATGGTTAGAGACAGTTTGAAGTTATGGAAAGAAGCGAAACATGTCAAAGATGAAGAATAAGTACACAAGTCAGGAGAATGTAAACATGAGTACAAATTTTCTTAAGTCGTTCGTTCAAAACAAAAAAGAAGATCAACACATCCCAGCGATTGCGGGTACCTTGTTCGGTATCTTTTTAACCATCGCGGTCTTTGGCGCGATTATCGGAGATGGAAAATACTCTGATGCTGTATTGGGCGCGTGGGTTCTGGGCTGGACGTTGGTCGGTTCATATTTTCTTTTTGCGCTCAAGGTCGCTTCGCAATGGGAGAAAGTTGTAGTGCTGCGACTTGGCAAGTTCATTGGACTAAAAGGACCCGGCTTGTTCTGGATCATTCCCATTGTGGATACCACGCCATCATGGATCGATCACCGTGTAATGGTGACGCCTTTCGCTGCGCAGAAAACGTTGACGAAAGATACCGTGCCTGTGGATGTAGATGCGGTGCTGTTCTGGGTGGTGTGGGATGCCGAGAAAGCTGCGCTTGAAGTAGAAGATTATCGCGCCGCTGTAGACTGGGCTGCTCAGACCGCGTTACGTGACATCATCGGCAAGAAGATGCTCGCTGATATTCTAGTTGGTCGCAGTGCAATCGATAAGGAGTTGCAGGCTGTGATCGATGAACGCACAACACCTTGGGGCGTGACCGTGCAATCGGTGGAGATTCGCGATATTGTCATTCCACAGGATCTGGAAGATGCCATGTCTCGCCAAGCGCAAGCTGAACGCGAACGCCAAGCGCGTGTGATCCTCGGCGAATCTGAAAAGCAGATCGCTGCTTCATTCTCTGAAGCGTCACAGGCATATATTGATAATCCGACCGCTTTGCACTTGCGCGCGATGAATATGCTCTTTGAAGGTCTGAAAGAAAAAGGTGCGTTGGTGATCGTACCTTCCTCCGCAGTGGATACGATGAACCTTGGCGGCATGAGTGGCATCGTTTCGATGGCACAAAATCATACAACGAAAGACAAATAAGCGTTTCACGTGAAACGCTTGAAAGGAAACTCGAATGACAACAAAAACAACTTCCATCCTCGTACTCACACTGATTGCCATTGCAGTGATCGCAGGCGTGCTTTTATGGAATCAACTCCCTGAACAAATGGCATCCCACTGGAACACCAATGATGAAGTCGACGGGTATATCCCAAAGTTCTGGGGTGTGTTCCTCATGCCGCTGATCACACTCGGAATGTTCGGGTTGTTTATCGCTCTGCCCAATATGGATCCGCTCAAGGCAAACATCGCAAGTTTCCGCGGCGCGTTCAACCTGTTCATTGTGTTCATCACCGTCTTCATGCTCTACATCCACGGGCTGACGCTCGCATGGAGCCTCGGGTATCAAAGCTTCAAGATGAGCACTGCCATGCTGCCGTTCATGGGTCTTCTGTTCATGTTCGTCGGCTATCTATTGAGACAGGCAAAGCGCAATTTCTTTATCGGGATCCGCACTCCTTGGACTCTCTCAAGCGATACAGTTTGGGATAAGACGCATCAACTCGGCTCGGTCTTGTTCATGGTTTCAGGAGCCTTAGCCTTCTTTGGAAGTTTCTTTGGCAGTCTGGCTGCCTTCTTCCTACTTTTCATCCCGCTGATAGCTTCCACATTAACTCTCGTCATTTACTCTTACCTGCTCTATCGCAATGAGACAAAAGCATAACGTTGTTTCACGTGAAACAGAAGGATACAAACATGAATACCAATGACATCTCCAAATGGGAATACCGCGTCCAAACCGTAGGCGGCTTTTGGTCTGGCGTGAAAGCTGAAGAATTGGAACAATTGTTGAATGATTGGGGCGCTGAAGGTTGGGAAGTTGTCTCCACCCACGTTCTGGAAAACCAGAACAAGATCAACGTCATTGCCAAACGTCCGTTGACGCGTGATGTTCAACGCCAACGATCCATGCCGCAATACAAATTCTAAAGACTGGAGTAAAAAATGCTTGAACGAAAATCAATCACTTTCTTTTTGGTCATGTCGTTTCTATTTTCATGGGTGCTCTTTTTAGCACCACTGACACTAGCGAAAGATGTAGATGCCACGGCGAAACAACTTGCAACCCAAGGGCTATGGGCGGTCGCCATGTGGGGACCGGGACTAGCCGCGATCTTTGTCACCTTGTTCATCGCCAAGAAACCTTTCAGCAGTTTGCGTTTGAATACACTGGGTCCCAAACGGTTTTATCTTTGGGCATGGTTTCTGCCTGCGGCACTGACGATCCTTGGCGGAGCATTTACCTTGTTATTCGGTGTTGCCAAACTAGACCTAAGTTTTACGATGATACAGAATGCACTGAGCGCAGCGCCAGGCGGTGCAGATGTTCCGCCTATGGTCATTGTGTTATCACAAACGTTGCTTGCTCTGACATTGGGACCACTTATCAACGTTCTATTTACAATGGGAGAAGAATTAGGCTGGCGTGGATTTTTACTTCCACACTTGTTACCATTAGGTCAATGGAAAGCTGTGATCTTAAGTGGCGTCATTTGGGGAGTGTGGCATGCGCCTGCCATTGCGCAGGGACATAACTATCCGGGCTATCCGATCCTTGGAATATTCATGATGATCATCTTTTGTGTGTTGTTGGGCATCATCATTTCATGGCTGTATATCAATACAAAGAGTCCATGGGTGGCGGCGCTTGCACATGGAGCTGTCAATGCGATTGCAGGGTTGCCAGTGTTATTCTTTGCACCAGATTTCAACGTGGCATTGGGCGGCACACTTGCAGCACCAACGGCATGGATCGGAATGGCACTGTTCATTGTATGGCTTGTTTGGACGAAACGCTTCCCAGTGAAGGAAGAAGTTGAGGCGCTAGAGACAATTCAAAGCCCGGTGGAGGCGAAGATTTAAATTAGAACATTTGTTCTTTTCTTAAGGATAAAAAATGGACGACTCAAAGTCGCCCATTTTTTATTCCAAACTTGATGGAACTGTTCCAGTGATCGTATCTCTTTCAGGCGGTTCAGATGCGGCACCATTGAGAAAAGCAACGGCTCGGCTTTTACTTGCATCCATGATCAAATCGAGGCTGGCATTAGGGCGATAATCATGTACAGCTATCAACTTCAACGCCGCCACAACGCGCGGATTTTCAATGGAAATAAATTCAGAGATTCGATTCGGTGTGCTGTAGAAAAAATCTCGTTTGAATGTGGTGCCTTCTTCATCGAGAAACACACCCAATGGATAGATATTGGCTTCCATAAGGTCTTGAAAGAAATGTGTTCCGAAAGAAGGTTCAGGGGATGCGCCTACTTCTTCACCCGCAAGTTCGACCAAGGCACGTGAATTATAAATATCACTATACGAGATATGCACACCAAGATCTGGCGTGGATGTACCCCAGCGACCAGGTCCCACCGCGATGAAGACATGTCCTTTTAGCGCGGAGTTAAGCTGCCCAATGGAACGTTCCAATTGCGTACGCTCGGCTTGGGTCTCAAGGCTGAAATAGCCTTCGGATGGAACGAACAAAACATATTCGATATCTTTGACGACACCTTGCGGAACCATGGTCTCTGACGAAAAGATGATGTTCTCTGCTTCCAAGTCTGCAGGGATCTGCACATCATTGGATTCGTGAATATGACTTTGCGGACGACACTGCAAGAGTGTAATTCTCACATCGGGCTGTTCATCGGGGTTTAATATCTCGACGGTGAATTCGGTATCGACTGGAGAACCATAGTGAGTCTCCAATAATGCCAATGCGGCGCGCATGGATTTTGAGAAAGGCGTCCGCGAGAGTAAGCCATCGAAGGTGAGTACCAGCTTCTCGGTAGAGTTGAGGCGCGAGAGGATCGGAGCAAGATATCCATCCTGTTCCACTTGAGCGATGTAGCGAAGCGATCCGTAGTTCGTATCAATTGCTTCTCGTACAGGGACTGTGATGAAGCTATTGGTTTCCATATCGATCGCATCGAGGTTTTGCTGTGAATAACGTTTGATGGTGCGGACGTCGGACGAAGAATGTAGGCGCGGATGGCTGAGCGCCACCAGACGGGGATAATCATCCGCAAGCATATCGACAGCGCGAGTACCCAGACCAGAGACAAGGCGCAAAAAGCCTTCATCTTGTTTGATCTGTGGAGACCAGCGATACAGGTTACGACTAAATGCCACGCCCGCCGCATGCGGGAAGTAATATCGCCCAACCTGTTCACCTTCAACGATCTGGATCAGAATGCCGATACGTTCATCGTAATCTGCCAGCTCTTTGGTATGGCGATAGATGAGCACATCGGGGTTCATCACACTGGCATAAATTCTTGCAATGGCATTTGTTAAAGCAGAGAGACGTTCTTCACGCGGACCTTGATTCGGCAAGAAGATGCTTTCATATTTACCGGCAAACGATGTACCAAAGTTATCTTCCAATAAACTGGAGGAACGCACGATCAAGGGGCGTCTTTCTGCTTCGGTCAAAACACGCTCAAGGTTTTCGAGAACTTCAGGCGGAAACTTGCCTTTATAAAATTCTTCACACAAAAGCGGAAAGTCTTCGCGCATCTGTTCTTCCGTTTTGTATTTTTGTCCGTTCCACCCGCCGAGTTCATTAAGAGACATAAAGTTGTAGTACACATCGGAACCCAAATAATAAGAGTTGGGCAGGCGGAAGCGCTCACGAATCCCTTCGGGCGCTGTCTCTTTGATAATGCGCATGGCAAGCAGCATGCCTGCCGCTTTTCCGCCGATCTTGCCGCTACCGATCTTGCGTCGGTTGATCTCGCGCAGATCTTCCACCGTGAACCATTGACGCGCGATCTTAATATATTTCAACTGGTCGCTGATCATGGTGCGGATCAAGACCGCGATGATGGCTTGCCGCCGCGCTTCATACTTTTCTTTTTCAGCCGCAGGCATAGACTCGATCATCTCAGCCTGTTCGAAGAGCAATTCTTGTGGGGCAAGCTCGGGGTTCACCCACACAAAATCAGACTCAATGTTGCCGCGCTCTGCCAGCACCTTGCGGACAATATCTTCGAATTCAGAGTAAGGCAGGTTATAAGCAAAGTAAAAATCAGTAAGCGAATCTTTCACGCGGGTAAGGCGCATCAACCAGACTTCGTTCGACTCTTCCAATAGCGGGTCTTGAATTCCTTCCAATGTCTGCGACTCTACCGCTTTGCGTTTGACCTCTTCTTCGAACGCCTCCTTGCGGACAATGCCGCGCGAATACAAAGCCTTACGCATCTGGTGACGAATACGCACGCTCAAGATGGGGTATTGGCTCAGCGCAAGCAGAATACGGAGGACGTTATCAATAGAAACTTTTGGAAGGGTCATGGATTCACCTGTGTTGGACGATTGACGATAGACAATGGACGATGGATATAAAATGATGGTCTATCGCCCGCGGTCCATTGTCCAATTTTATAACAAAAAAATCCGCCAGATAGTGATCTGGCGGATTCAATTTCATTCTCAAATCTATCTCGCAAGGGGATGTTATCCCAAATGCATCGGCATGATGACGTGTAGAAAATTGTCATCGCCAACCGGCTTGACTACACCAGGCGCATTTTGGGCAGTGGTTTCCAGCGCCACATT
>JBDKJK010000506.1:0-6204 GCA_039796675.1 Chloroflexota bacterium | reverse complement strand
TTGGCGAAGTTTGTTCATGAGGTGTGAAAGTGACAGTCACCTCGCAGGTGACTGTCACTTGTTTATTTTGCAATGCGTCTTTGTTGGCGCAATTTGGCTTGCTCGTAACGGGCTTTGTCTTCGTCGGTTTCGAGCACTAGTTGTGGGATGCTTGTGGGGCGGTTGTCATCGTCCAAGCCAACGTAGACGAGATAAGCTGTATTGGTGTGGGTGCGTTCGCCGGTGATGGGGTTCTCGGCAGTGACCTGTACTTCGGCTTCCATAGAGGTGCGCCCGGTGTAGGTGACTTCTGCTGTGAATGTGACGAGGTCGCCGATCTTGATCGGTTCGCGGAAGACAAGCGAGTCGACGGCGACGGTGACGACTCTTGTCTGGGCATGGCGCATACAAGCGAGCGCTCCGGCTTCATCGACCAGTTTCATGATCCAGCCGCCGTGGACGTTACCATGATGATTGGCATGTTCGGGCTGCATAAGTTGGGAGAGGTATACGCGAGAGGCGCGGGAGGTTTTTGTGTTGGGCATGAGGTTAATCCATATCTGGTCTGGATTCGCCGCTGTCTACTGTGTGGAGTTTTTCTGGCTGGTCAAGAAGGACGTCTATAAGTGAGAAGCTGAGGTCAGACATCATCGGTGCAAGCGGGATGTTGTTCGGCGGTTGCACTCGATTTGGGGCTGGCGGCGGAGTGATGCGCGATTTGGCATCATCCATGGCGCGTTTGCCTACAATGCGTGGATCGTTCGTCAATGTGCCGACATATTCGCCAAGCACCGAATAGACTTCGCGATTGGCTGTAACGAATCCGATCCAGTCGCCGGTTCGATTGAAAAGATAGGGGTAGAGGAGGAATGCTTCCGCATCTCCGTTGGTGTTGTAGATGGGAATCAGAGATTTTTGTTGTGCCATGTTGATCCTGTTTTACGTCTCGTCGTCAATGTCATTATACGTCCAGTAGCGGTTGATGAAGAAATTCCACATCATGACGATTCCCACGGCTGTGGCGAGTGTGAAGTTCTTGGCAATGAATTCTGCTGTGAGGTGCGGGGTATGGAAGGTCTTCTCGACGAATTTTAAGAGCGGCGGCTCGGCGTAATGAAGGATCGGCACGCGAATCAGAACACCGGCTGCATTAACCGCAAAGAACATTCCCAGCTGGTTAAGCAAGGGGCGCGAGCGAGATTCGGGGTAAGTCCAGAAGCGATTCCAGGTGAAATTACTGATGACGGCACATAAGAAAGAGATGGTCCCTGCTGCAACAAGCGGGAGTTCCATAATTCCATGTGAAAGCAGGTTCATGACGCCGAAATCGATCGCGGCACCAATAGCACCCACCAGCGCAAACTTGAAAAAACGATTGCGCTCTTTACTGTCCTTAAGCATCATGCCAGCCCCAATTTTTGTTTGAAGAATGGTATTGTGCGCCGTATGCCTTCCTCGAGATTTACTTTCGGTTCCCAGTTCAAGATCTGTTTTGCACGGGTGATATCTGGGCGGCGGCGTTGCGGGTCTCTCGCACTACGCGAATTCTCCATATACTGAATACCGGCTGTATTGCCCGTCACTTTATTAATAGCTTCGGCAAATTCGAGAATAGACATTTCGATCGGGTTGCCAATGTTGACGGGTAAGTGTTCGTTGGAATAAAGCAGTTTGACGATGCCATCCACCAGATCATCAACGAAACAGAAGGAACGGGTCTGGCTGCCATCTCCGTACACGGTGAGAGGTTGACCAAGCAATGCTTGTTTTAACAAGTTTGGCAGAGCACGTCCATCTTCCAGATCCATGCGCGGACCGTAGGTATTGAAGATGCGCACAATGCTGGTATTTACGCCATGAAAACGATGATATGCCATGGTCATCGATTCAGCGAAACGCTTGGCTTCATCATACACGGCACGCTCACCAACTGGGTCTACATTGCCTGCATACGTCTCAGCCTGCGGGTGTACTTCCGGGTCACCATAGATCTCACTGGTAGAAGCAAGCAGAAATCTTGAGTTTTCACGTCTTGCCACGCCCAGGCAATTATGGGTGCCGAGAGCCCCTGCCTTCATGGTTTGAATGGGCAGGTTAAAGTAACCAGATTTCGATTGCGGGTTTGGGCTGGCAGGCGATGCAAAATGCAAAATTGCATCGACCAAACCTGGAACGAAAATGTAGTTGGAGACATCACGGTTATAGAATTGAAAACGCCCGTTGGATGCAAGATGGGCAATATTATCTGGGCTGCCTGTGATGAAGTTATCCACGCCAATGATGTCATGCCCATCTGCAAGGAGATGATCACAAAGATGAGAGCCGAGAAATCCGGCAGCGCCGGTGATTAAGATACGCATTCCTATTTACCTCTTATTTTTTTAATTACTTCCAGTCGATGCGAGAGATCAATCCATCTCCCGTGACTTGATAGGTATTTCCATTCTTGCTGTCTACCAACCACAAATTACCCTGATACGTGACAGCCAGAAAGTTGCCGCTTTGTCCTTCCACTTGCGCTGGTGCCCAGGCAGGTGTTTGCGGTTCCAGCCCATTCTTGTCTGCAGGTGGGAAGAGCGCACGGCTATTTGAACCATCACGGTCCATCACAATCAGCCGGTAGCGACTCGAGTCACTTTGGTCTGTGAAGATCGATTGCAAATACGCCACTTGAAACGATGCTTCCCTCCCAACATACTCGATAGGAGATAAAGAAGGATAGGCGAACATGCCCGTTGAATTGACAAGCGAAACTGCCGCTTCATTACTAAACGAGAGAGCTGAGAGGTCGAAATAAGGCGACTCCTCGCCGGAAATGGGTGCAGGCGCCGGAGCGTGACTGACAAAGTATAAAGTGTTTCCGTCTGAACCCCAAACGATTGGTGGAATCCATGCCCAGTCGCTATGGGTGTTTAGTGGTGTGATCTCTAAAAGTGGCTTCAAATATCCTTTATCCTGATCAACCAACCCAATGCCATCAGGGCGGGCGTAGGCGAGCCTGCCATCTGGGGCAAAAGAAAAGGTCATACCCCACCAGCCATATACCCCGCCGCTGCTTGGGTAAAGGATGCGTTTGGGGCTGCCACTATTGGTAATGCTGACACGATACAAATCATTGTTTGCCTGCCAGCCAGGTGCGGCACTGCGCGGCTCGACCGTGGAATATGCCACAGAATTGCTTCCGGGAATCCATGCTGCAAAGTGGACGACGTTCTTTGCCTGTAATGAGATGAGTTTTGGTTCGAGGTTTCTTGTGCGAACTGCCCAAAGTGTGTTGATCTCTTCGTCGGCGGGTTTGCTTGATTTTCGTGTGAATACCAAATATTCGCCATTTGGTGAAAGTGTGAAAATTCTTCCGTCTAGGTCGCCGGTGCTGACGATGACACGCCGATTGGCTGTGGAGCCTTCCATGATCCATGCGTTACCGCCTGCAAGATAGGCGAGTGTGCCAGGAATATTCAACGGCACAAACGATGCCTGCGCACCGACCATGACGATCTCTGGCAGGGGCTCGCTCAAGATCACGCTTTTCACAATATTCTTACTAACCTCAACCTGATCTTCAAGAATTCTGCGATAGGTGAGTTCTTCCAATCCATTTACGCCAGCTTGTACGAGGCGAGTTTCACCTTCGGGCAAAGTCTCATTGCGGACGATCTGTCGCTCAAAAGGAATAACGACTTCTTCGGTTTCGAAAACTTCTTCGACGCGCACAAGGGTGATCGAGTCGCCTTCAGTAATGACAGTGTAAAGCGGCGGTTCGGTTTTATCGAGACTGCCTAGCTGAATGCCTGCGCTTTCCAATGCTTGTGTGACGGTGACCCCGGGAGAGACGGTCACTTGCCGGGTTTGCCCATCTGCAATGACCGTGATACTGATCTCGCTGTTGATCTGTGGAGAACGGCAAGAAGCGATCAGCAAAGCAAAAAGCTGAATGGCGGCAAACAAGCCAGAGCGGAGGGAGAGGCGGGGCATGTCGTGTATAATCCAGCCGCTATTTGATGCGCCCGGTTACGGTCATAATGCCGTCTGCGATTGCGATGGTTTGCAGTCGAAACCCTACGGCGACGGGTCCGAACGAGCCGGTGAAGGCTTCTTCGATGATGGCGCTGATGGCATTGTTGATGCCTTCGGGTGCAGGGAATGGACCGAAGTCTGCCGATGCGATGGTGATTTTCGGTTGTCCTGATACTTCATCGATGGCGACGTTCATGGTGATGAGCATATTGGCGGTGAACCAGCCCTGTGTGATCTTGCCGTACATGAGCATTTGACCGTTGCGAAGCAAAATTTGCGGGTCGCTGAATGGCGGGTTGGTTTGTTGGGCAAGCTTTTCTGCCATGAAGGCAGTGAGTTGGGCTTCGGTAATGGATAGAGTGATCACACCGGTCTCTGCACCAGTGGTGATCGCCTGTTGGATTATGTCGTTGAGGGCTTGCGCATCTGTGGGGGAGGTGGGTACGGTTTGCGCAGAATATTCAGGTCCGCCGACGTTGATAGCGCAAGCCAGCGACGATGAGATCAGGATTGCAATAAAAAGATAGAGGAATTTTTGTTTTTTCATGGTATTTTATAGATGTTTGAATATATATATAGCGGAGCCATTATAGCATCATGAGTGAATCTCAATCCATTTCAAAAGCGGAATTAAATCTGGCGGCAAAGATCGAGGCAATGTTGTTCGTTTCAGCGGAGCCGGTTCCTTTGGTGCAATTGTCACAAGCGTTGGATGTGACAGCTTCGGTTGTGGAGCGCGGTTTGAAGGAGTTGGAAGAGGCGCTTGCCACACGCGGGCTTCGGCTCCAACGTAATGCGGGGCGAGTGCAGTTGACGACGGCTCCGGAACTGGCGGATTTGGTGGAAACATTTTTGGGGTTGGAAGCGATTACGCATCTCAGCCGTGCGGCGTTGGAAACCTTGGCGATTATTGCCTATCAACAGCCGGTTACACGCCCGCAAGTGGATTCGATCCGCGGGGTGAATAGTGACGGTATGATGAAGAGTTTGTTGAGCAAGGGCTTGATCCAGGAGTCGGGACGTACCGAAGGACCGGGGCGCCCGATCTTGTATTCAACCACGCCAGAATTTTTGCAACATTTTGGATTAAGCTCGATCATGGAATTACCCCCACTGGCTGCACCTGTTGAAACAGAGCCGGAAGCGACAGAGTTGTTGAAAGGTTAAGATGGAAGAAAGATTACAGAAATTACTTGCTCAAGCGGGGTATGGTTCCCGCCGTCATTGTGAAGAGTTCATTATTGCGGGTCGGGTGCGTGTTAACGGTGAAGTGGCCACTCTTGGTCAAAAGGCGGACCTTTCAGTTGACAAGGTGACTTTGGATGGCAAGGCGTTGCCTAGGCAGGAGTCGTTAACCTACACTTATATTGCGCTTTATAAACCGCGCAATGTCTTGTCTGCTGCGGAGGGGCAGGATGACCGTGAAGTTGTGCGCAACCTTATTCCGATTCAAGGGCATTTATATCCCGTCGGTCGTTTGGATTATGACTCTGAAGGCTTGATCTTGATGACCAATGATGGAGAGTTAACCAATAAGTTGACACATCCGAAATTTGGGCATCTAAAAGAATATCGTGTTTTGGTTGCGCGCCGTCCAGATGAGGAGCAGTTGGGCGCCTGGAGACGCGGAATTGTGCTAGAAGACGGCGATAAAACTGCACCAGCGGATGTTAGTATGATTTCCGTTTCTGGCAAGGGAGCGTGGATTCGCGTAATTATGGGCGAAGGTAAGAAGCGCCAGATCCGCGAGGTGGGGAAGCTGTTGGGGCTACCTGTTGTCAAGATCATTCGTTTGCGCATCGGTACCTTGAAGCTGGGGAATCTCAAGCCACGTCAGTGGCGGCATTTGACCGAAGACGAGGTGTTGGAGTTAAAAGGCGAGAAAGCTCCTGCTGATGCTCGCACTGCCTATACCCGTGTGAGACGCCCCAACCCAACTGACAAACCCAAACGTGTGTCTCGAACGGGGGCTCGTCAGGTTGATCGTGCTCGCGGAGAGCGACCTTCTACAACGGATAAGAAGCCTGGTTCTAAACGACCCGTGCGCCAGACAAGAGAATAAATAACTCGGGTTTCTATTGAGCGAAGGACTCTTAAAACCCTTTGCCGCGAATTTCACTAATTCACACGAATTTTTTCTCCTAATCGCGAAAATTCGTGACGTCGTACCCGTAGGGTAAATTCGCGGCTAAAGATTTTCGTTTTGGC